>CAMJIC010000025.1 GCA_946405675.1 uncultured Clostridia bacterium | reverse complement strand
GCCTCGATAAACTCGGCAGTAGTAAGCTTTGCCATGATTATGATTCCTCCTGTATGATTTCATCTGATCTAATGATTGATATCCAATGCCAGGCACTCAGGTTCTCTGTCCTGAAATGCAGGATCCTTCCGGCAAGAAAACCGGATCCATCCAGCCAAAAGCCAGGCGTCACTCTGCTGCCGGAGCCTCCGGCGCCTGATCCTTCTCGGCGATCTGCTTGATCACTCTCGCGAAGTTCGCTACCGGGCTCTGCATAGAGCCGAACAGTCTTCCCAGCAGAACCTCTCTGCTCGGAATATCCGCCAGTGTCTGAACCTGAGCCTCATCATAATACTTGCCCTCGATCACGCCGCCGACCATATGGATGGTGGGGTTCGCCTTCAGGTGCTTCTTGATGATGCGCGCAGGCGCAGTCGCATCGTCCTTGCAGACCGCGATCGCATTCGCCCCATGAAGATGCGGGCACAGAGCCTCGAATTCCGTTCCTTTGAAAGCGAAATTCATCATGGTATTCTTGTAAACCTTATAGGTGATCCCCGCTTCACGCAGCTCCTTGCGCAGAGCAGTGTCACCGGCGACAGTAATGCCAAGATAATTCACAAGAACAACCGCATCCGCATCCTTGACGTATGCTGAGATCTCTTCTACGATCGGCTGCTTCAGTTCCACTTTTGCCATAACCATTACCTCCTTATAGATTTTGTAATGACCGCAAAAGAAATAAAGAAACGCGCCCTTCTGCCAGAGCAGCAAGGCGCGCAGATTCATTCAGAATTCACACTTCCTCGGCAGGCGCTCACGCATTGTACCCATTCGGGAACCTGCTGTCTTCGGCAGTCATCTTTCGTACCTTATCACGCCATTCTCTGATTGTCAACCCGCTTTTTTACAAAAGCACCTTTCTGTTACGATTCGTTACAAATCACACCCACGCCAGCGGGCCGGCCTGCAGGTGTGACTTGCAGGTACGATTCTCATAACAAGCCGCATCCCTGCCAGCTGACCGGGACAGCGGCAGAAGTATGGGGATGCCCCCTCCACAGCATCCGGAATTCCCGCCGCTTCACGACCGTGAAAAAAACGGCTCCCCGCATCAAAATGTGAGAAGCCGCTCCATATAAGCGTTCATGTATGGAAAATCTGCGTTTTATCAATTGTAAACTGGAGCCTTTCCCCTGTCATCAGCCGAACTTGGCCGCATTGAGCTTCACGCCCGGGCCCATAGTCGGAGCGATGACAACACTCTTCAGGAATGTACCCTTCAAAGCAGCGGGTCTTGCCTTCACAATTGCATCGATCAGCGTCTGGAAGTTCTGAGCAAGCTGCTCCTCCGTGAAGGAAGCCTTTCCGATCGGGACATGGATGATGTTGGACTTATCCAGTCTGTATTCAATCTTACCGGCTTTGATATCCTTGATTGCCTTCGCCACATCCATCGTGACCGTTCCGGCCTTCGGGTTCGGCATCAGGCCCTTCGGACCAAGCACACGGCCCAGACGGCCGACAACACCCATCATGTCCGGGGTCGCAACGACAACATCAAAGTCAAGCCATCCTTCATTCTGAATCTTCGGAATGAGCTCGTCTCCGCCGACAAAATCAGCTCCAGCTTCCTTCGCCTCATCCAGCTTCTGGTTCTTGGCGAATACCAGAACACGGACGGTTCTGCCGGTTCCATGGGGAAGGACAACAGCGCCGCGGATCTGCTGGTCCGCATGGCGTCCGTCGCATCCTGTACGGATATGCGCCTCGATCGTCTCATCAAACTTCGCGAAAGCAGTCTTCTTCACAAGCGCGACTGCTTCCTCAGCCTCATAGAGCCGGGAGCGGTCAATCTGCTTCGCGGCTTCCTGATATTTCTTACCTCTCTTCATGATTTACCTCCTGGTGGTGATAGCGGGATGTAAACCCTCCCACTTAATCAGCATGCCTGTTCAAATTCATTCCTCAACAACGATACCCATGGAACGGGCGGTTCCTGCGATCATGCTCATCGCAGCTTCGACGGAACCCGCGTTCAGATCCGGCATCTTCGTCTCAGCGATCTCACGGATCTTATCCTTGGAAATCGTAGCGACCTTATCCTTGTTCGGAACGCCTGAAGCCTTTGACAGGCCGCATGCTTTCTTCAGAAGTACCGCTGCAGGCGGAGTCTTCGTGATGAAGCTGAAGGAACGGTCTGCGTAAACGGTAATCACGACCGGGATGATCAGATCGCCCTTATCAGCAGTTCTTGCATTAAACTCTTTGGTAAACTGCACGATATTGACACCGTGCTGGCCAAGTGCCGGTCCTACCGGAGGAGCCGGGGTGGCCTTGCCTGCCGGGATCTGCAGCTTGATATAGCCTGTTACTTTCTTTGCCATGATTATGCCTCCTTGTGGTTCTGGCGGGATGTCCCTCCCACACTCAATTCAATTTCGCGACATCTGCGAAGTCCATGCTGACTGGCGCGCCATTCATGAACTCTGGGATGCTGATCTTCACGGTCCTTCTGGACTCATCGATCTCACGCACTTCGCCGACCGTATTCACCCAGACACCGTTCGTCACGCGGACAGAATCTCCGACCTCGAAGTCCACCTCCGTAACAGGTGCCTTGACGCCAAGATTCAGCATCTCCTCTTCGCTCAGCGGAACCGGCTTGGTCGGCTCTGATCCGACAAACCCGGTTACGCCGCGGGTATTGCGGACGATATACCAGTTGTCTTCATTCATGATCATATGAACGAAAACATACCCGGGGAAGAGCTTCTTGTTGACAAGCTTTGCCTGCGAAGCCTTCTTCGGCTTCGGCGGGATCCGCTCACCCTCCTCGGTGTACTGCACCTGGCTTGCTCCCTCATCCTCGTTCTTCTTCATCTCGAGCACCTCCTGCGTAGGTACCCGTACCTCGAGGATCTGATCCTCCAGATGCCTGTTCTTGATCGTCTTGTCCAGATTTGCCTTCACCTTATTCTCATATCCGGAATAGGTGTGGCAGACGTACCAATATGCCTGTGCCATGAAAAATCTTTCTCCCTGTTGATTCCTGCCGTACCTGCCTTCTCAGAACAGGCCAAGCAGCCGATCGATGCCGTTCTGGATCAGGAAGTCCAGGATTGCGATGATGACTCCGAGGACGACCGAAACGATCGTGACGATCCCGGTCTTCTTGGCCAGATCCTGTCTGGTCGGCCAGATGATCTTGCGCCATTCTGCCTTGACGCCTTCCCACCAGGCCCTGGGCTTCGAAACCTGCTGTTTATCTGCCATGATTCTTACCTCTCGCCACCTCTTACTTTGTTTCCTTGTGCATCGTATGCTTCTTGCAGAACGGGCAGTACTTTCTGACTTCCATCCTCTCCGGATGGTTCTTCTTTTCCTTCGTCAGGTTATAGTTCCTGTGCTTGCATTCCGTGCACGCCAGCGTGATTCGTGTACGCACAACCTCCACCTCGCCTTTCTATCAGTGTCGCAGACGGCAGCCGCTTATCTCTGCCTTCCAGGCACTTCCGGACACACTCCCAGAAGGACCCGTCTTTCCATACGCCCGCCAATTATAGCACCGGCTTTGTCAGTGCGTCAAGGAAAAATAGCCGGGCATTTACTGTTGCTCAATGACCTGTAACTCAATGATACTGAATCCCCATCAGGGTAAGGCCTTCCGGCCGGGCCGTATCGCCTGCCATGGACCGGTCTTTGGCATCCAGGATGGTCTGCATCTGTTCCGGAGGGATGAGTCCTCCCCCCACCTGGAAAAGGGTTCCTGCAATGATCCGTACCATGTTGTAGAGGAATCCATTTCCCGAGATCATGATGGTGATCATGTCTCCTTCCCGCGTGACATCACATCGATAGATCGTCCGGACGTGATTTGGCCGGTCTGGCTTTGCCGTGCAAAAGGAACTGAAGTCGTGCTCCCCGACCAGGCACTGTGCCGCCTGATGCATCTTCTTTTCGTCCAGTGCGTAGTAATAATAGGTGGAATACCTGGAAACCAGCGGATTCGGGATTCTCCGGTTCCAGATCTGATACCGGTATGTTTTGGTCGTGTCGCAGAATCTTGGATGAAAGCTGTCCGGAACATGGACGGATTCCTGCACGCGGATGTCAGACGGAAGGCGGGTGTTGACCGCAAGCGCGATCTTCTCGATGGGCATTCGGGCCGTTGTGTCAAATACCGCCACATTTCCCATGGCATGGACACCTGCGTCTGTCCGGCTTGCCCCCAGGACATGAATCTCCTCCCGCAGAAGGTCCGACAGATGCCGGTTCAGCTGCGCTTCGATCGTATCCCCCTCCGGCTGGATCTGCCAGCCATGGTAGTTGGTTCCATCATACGCGACAATCAGCTTGACTCTTCTTTTCATGCATCCCTCCAAACAGGTTAAGGCAGGAATGGCAGCTCCAGATGGATAAACCGCCACGCCAGGAACATGAGGACCGCAAAGCAGGCGATGACGAGGTAGGCTGCGAAATCCCGTCTCCGGTATACGAGGGGTTTCATTCTGGTACGCCCCACCCCGCCGTGGTACCCCCGCGCTTCCATCGCAAGCGCCAGGTCATTTGCCCGGCGGAACGCGGATACAAACAACGGAACAAGAAGAGGAATCAGCGCCTTCGCCCGCTTGACGATGCCGCCGGAATGGAAATCCGCCCCCCTCGCTTCCTGGGCGCTCATGATACGGTTTGCCTCATCTGTCAGGATCGGGATGAAGCGGAGCGCGATACTCATCATCATCGCAATTTCATGCACCGGAACATGGATCTTCTTCATCCAGCCAAGGCCCTTCTCCAGCCCGTCCGTCAGCTGATTCGGCGTTGTCGTCAGGGTCATGATACTGGATCCAAGCACCAGAAAGCTCAGACGGAACACCATATGGACGGCCATTTTCACGCCCTCCACCGTAATCCTGATCTTCCAGATCTGCACAATCGCCGTTCCTGGCGTCAGGAACAGGTTGAACAGCGCAGTGACCAGCATCAGGATCAGGACCATCCGAAGCCCGCGCAAAATGAAAGACAGGGGGACCTGCGAAATAGTGATCATGCATGCCAGCGCAACCCCTGCCACAATATAGGCCGCCGTTGTCCCGAACGCAAACAGGCATATGATAAATACGAGTGTCCCAAGAAGTTTCACCCGCGGGTCGAGCCTGTGCAGGATCGAGGTTCCCGGATAGTATTGTCCAATGGTAATTTCTTTCAGCATCTCTTCTTCAACTTCAATTTCGGCTTCATTTCGACTTCATTTTCAGCTTCATTTCTGCTTAAATTACGGCTTCAATTTCGCTTCCATACGCCATCAGCAACTTGCTTCAGGTTATCCTGAACAGTTACCCAGACTTTACAGATCTGCTCCGCCGCGGCATCGATCGTGGTCACGGAAGGATCCACGTCCCACCCGGTTTGAGCCAGCTTCGCCATGACATAGGAAACCTGCGGCGCGGCCAGGCCGACCTTTTCCAGCTCCTCTACATGGACAAACACCCTGGAAGGAATATCATCCCAGAGTACCTTTCCCTGATCCAGCACCACGATCCGGCTGACATAATTCGCCACGTCCTCCATGCTGTGGGAGACAAGCACGATAGAGATCCCCCGTTCCTCATGAAGCTTTTTCAGCAAATGAAGGATCTCATCACGCCCCTCCGGATCCATGCCCGCAGTTGGCTCATCCAGCACAAGAAGTTCCGGATCCATTGCAAGGATGCCTGCGATCGCAGCCCTTCTCTTCTGCCCGCCCGACAGTTCAAACGGGCTCCTCATCTCATAGCTCTCATCCAGGCCGACAGCGCGCATCGCCTCCCTGGCTTTCTCTTTTGCCTCTTCCCCGGACAGCCCTTTATTCTTCGGTCCGAAGCAGACATCCGACAGCACAGTTGTATCAAACAGCTGATATTCCGGGTACTGGAAGACCAGGCCGACCCTGCACCGAAGCTCCCGGATCGGGTATCCGTCCTCATAGATATTCGTCCCGTCTACGAAAATGCGCCCTTCCGTCGCCTTGATCAGTCCGTTCATATGCTGGACCAGGGTTGATTTCCCCGATCCAGTGTGCCCGATCATTCCGATAAATTCCCCGCTCCCGATCGTAAGGCAGATGTCATCCAGCGCCTTGCGTTCAAATGTCGTTCCGGGATGGTAGGTATAGCCAAGATGGTCTATCTGAAGTTCCATTTCGTCCTTTCACCTTGATACAGGCTGAGTAAGGTCATTCTCCGCGGCTCCATGGTTCAGGGCTTCGATCAGCTCATCGATCGTCAGAACCGTATCCTTGATGGGAAGGCCCCGCTGCTTCAGCTTCCATGCCAGGAGCGTGGCCTGGGGAACATCCAGGCGGAAGCTTTTGAGCTTCTCTACCTGGGAAAAGATCTCCCGGGGCGTCCCTCCCATCACGACTTTCCCATGATCCATGACAATCACACGGTCTGCAAAAACTGCCTCTTCCATATAGTGGGTGATCAGGATGACCGTCACATTCTCCGTCCGGTTCAGTTCCCGGACCGTTCTGATCACCTCTTTGCGCCCGCCCGGGTCGAGCATTGCGGTAGCCTCATCCAGCACGATGCACTTCGGATGCATGGCAATCACGCCCGCGATCGCGACACGCTGCTTCTGTCCCCCGCTCAGGCGGTTCGGAGACCTTCCTCTCATTTTCCACATGCCCACTGCCCGGAGCGCCTCTTCCACCCGTTTCCAGATGTCCGCCGTAGGAACCCCCTGGTTCTCCAGCCCGAAGCCCACATCCTCCTCCACTACGGAAGCAATGATCTGGTTGTCCGGATTCTGGAACACCATGCCCGTACTCTGACGGATCTTCCAGACATTTCCCGCATCCAGGGTATCATACCCATCTACATACAGCGTCCCGCCATCAGGCACAAGAAGGGCATTCAGATGCCTGGCAAGCGTGGATTTCCCCGATCCATTGTGACCCAGAATCGCAACGAACTGCCCCTGCTGCACATCTATGTCAACCCCGTCCAGCGCGGTGCGGCGCTCTCCCGGATTGCCCTCACTGTCATAGACCGTATAGTGGAAGGACAGGTCATGTCCTTCTATGATCCGATCCGTTTTCTTCCGTGCCATATCGTTTCCTCCGGCAATCCCCGGTCACCTTGTCCGATGCCCGGACCTCATTGTTCCAGGGAAAGCTCCTTCATCTTACACGCTGCCCGCATTTGGCGCAATAAAAAAGTCCCTGCCGCACCATTCAGCCGGCCAGGCGCATAAAAAGCAGCTCTGAAACAGGAACAGTTCAGAACATAGGTCCTGAACTGTTGCCGGAAATATTCATAATCAGATAATTGTTCAGACCCATCCTGAACAGTTACTACGGCGAGGCTTTCCAACGCAGCAGATGAGCGTTTGGACAAGTCAGATGTACAAGTTATTCTGTAACAGATCCTTACCATATCAATTTCTTTACCGACTGCCCTTCCCTGAGGGTTGCGGGAAATATACGCCTCAGCCTGCTGTCCTTCTCCCGGATCAGCCGAAACAGCATACGGCTCGTCTCAAGCGCCATTTCCTTCATCGGCTGCTCAATCGTCGTAATCGAGGGATGGTAGTAATCCGCAAGGTCCAATCCATCAAAGCCGGCTACCGAAATATCATCCGGCACCTTCCTTCCGCTGTCGAATATCGCCTTGCACGCGCCGATGGCGATCGTGTCGGAAATGGCATACAACGCGGTAAAATCCACACCGGATTCCAGAAGCTCCTTTGTCCTCTGATACCCGTTGTGCATGGTATAGATCGATCCGGGGCCTCTCATATGCGCCACCAGAGCCGGGTCATATGCGATCCCATGATCCGCCAGCGCCCTCAGGTATCCATCCAGACGCAGCTTTCCGATACTGGTATCATGGGCATACGCAGTCAGGATTGCGATCCGTCTGTGCCCTTGCCGGCACAGATAATCCGTCAGCTTATAGCTCTCTTCCTCATTATCGATCGCAACAATCCCCCATCCGGACAACGAATCCGGAATCCGGGAGTCCACGGTGCAGAATACATATGGAACCGTAAGGTGGCTGAGCAGGCCGGCATCCGGCTGGCTTGCCCCGCCCATGAAAATGATCCCCTTGAGCCTGCGCTCCTTTGCAATGCGGATCGCCGCCTCGATCTCATTTTCCTCTTCCTCCACCTGCTGAAGGACAAAAGCATAATTCTTCCCCAGGACATGCCGCTGCGCCGTCTCAATCATTTCCGCGAACAGCGGATTCCCGACACCTTTTGTGACAAGCGCGATCGTATTGGTCTCGGTCCGTTTGAGGTTCCTTGCACTGTTATTCGGAACATAATTGCAGGAACGGATCGTATCCATGATCTGCTGCTTCGTCTCCGGATTGATGTCCGGGTGATTATTGATCGCCCGGGAAACCGTGCTGACGCCGACGCCGCAGATCCTGGCGATATCCTTGATCGTAACCTTTTCCATGCCCAACTACTCCTGCCGCTGAACGACGCAAAATTCCTGGCAAAACAAAGACCGTGACTGTACTGAATCGTTACCAAAGCTCAATCCAATGATCCATCTGAAAGCCTCGCCAGACACAAATCCTGAAATCAATCCAGGGTTCAATCCTCCCCGGATCTCACTGGGCTTCTTTCTGTGACCTGCGTGATCCGCCGGATCCATTCCGCCAGTTCTTCGCTGATCTCGCCTTCCTTCAGACGCCACCTCCAGTTTCCCTCCTGCGTGGAAGGATGGTTCATGCGCGCCTCCTGCCCAAGATCCAGGTAATCCTGGAGCGGGATCACACAGGTATCCGAAACGCTCTCCATCGCAAGGCGGATAAAGGCGCGGTCCCGTTCCTGGGGCGTCGTCTGCGGCCCGAAACCCATGTAATCATCCGCCGTCTGCCTGTCGGAAGGCGTGAGCTCATCATACCAGGCGCGCAGGGTCTGATTGTCATGGGTTCCGGTATAGACCACCGTATTCGGGATATAGGCATGGGGGAAATAACCGTCCCCTGTATCCCGTGAGTCAAACGCAAACTCGATCACCTTCATCCCGGGGAACCCGGAAGCCTTCACCAGCGCGGCAACGGTAGGCGTCATGAATCCAAGATCCTCCGCAATGATGGAGTCAGCTGAAAGATGCAGCTCCTCCTTCAAGACATCAAACAACCGCATGCCTGGTCCCGCTTCCCAGTGTCCGCCGTGGGCATTACTGGCCCCTGCCGGGATCGAGAAGTATTCGTCAAACCCGCGGAAATGGTCGATCCGCACCACGTCATACAGCTTCAGGCAGTGGGCGATCCGCTTCTTCCACCAGGCAAATCCCGTTTTCTCATGATAGCTCCAGTCATAGAGCGGATTCCCCCACAGCTGCCCGTCCCGGGCAAATGCATCAGGTGGGCATCCCGCCACAGCAACCGGCCTGCGGTCCTGGTCAAACTGGAACAGTTCTCCGCATGCCCACGCATCCGAGCTGTCCGGTGAAACATAGATCGGAATGTCCCCGATGATGCCGATCCCCTTACGATTGACATATTCCTTCAGGTCCATCCACTGCTTCAGGAACTGATACTGCAAAAACCGGTAGAAACGCACCTTCCGGAGAATCTCATCCGGCCCGCAGCAGGCTCCTGCCTTCGTAATGGCAGCAGCTGCCTTTGCATACACATCCGCACCGCCCTCATCAGAACAAAGGAACTTCCGCAGCCTGAGGGTATCCGGCCATTCATACCAGCTGATCCCGCCAAGGCTCTCCTTGATCGCCATGAACAGGGCGTAATCATCCAGCCAGAACCCCTGGTCCAACTCAAACTGCCGGTACTGGGTCTCTTCCTCAAAGCGGCTTCTTTCAAATGCCTTCCTCAGGACAGGGAACCGGTTCTCATACAGCTTCCGGTAATCCACCCTGCCCGGATCTCCCTGTCCAAAGTCAACCTGCTCCACCTCTTCTTTCTCCAGAAGTCCCTCCCCGATCAGCCGGTCCAGGTCGATAAAATACGGATTCCCCGCAAAAGCGGAAAATGCCTGATACGGGGAATCCCCGTACCCGGTTGGCCCCAGCGGAAGGATCTGCCAGTAGCTCTGGCCCATCCGCTCCAGCAGATCTGCAAATCTGCGTGCACTTTCGGAGAAGCTTCCGATCCCATAGGGGGACGGCAGGCTCGAAACCGGAAGCAGGATCCCTGCCTTTCTCATATGCTCTCCTCTCATCCATGTGCCTGACACACACTCTTCCATTGCTGTAAGTCACACTCCCGCCAGCAGACAGCCTGCAGGTGTGACTTGTAACATTCCATTCGCAGCTTAGGATCTGTTACAGAATAACTTGTACATCTGACTTGTCCAAACGCTCATCTGCTGCGTTGGAAAGCCTCGCCGTAGCCCGCTACGGCTGCGTTTTCCTCCTTGCATATGAACGTTTGTCCTGCGTCATATGTACAAGTTATTTCTGAACAGCTCCTTAGTCAGGGCACACACGCCTGGCACCATCTCAGCCCTTCACGGCTCCGGCCAGGACACCTTCAATGATGTACTTCTGGGCAAATATATACAGGATCACGATGGGGATGATCGCCAGTACCAGAACCGCCATCATCGCGCCCCAGTCAATCGTTCCGTGGGACTGCTTCAGGAACTGCACAGCGATGGGAATCGTCTTGTACTTATTGATGTCAAGAACCAGGTAGGGCAGCAGGTAATCATTCCACACCCACATCGCTTCCAGGATCGCTACCGTGACCACCGTCGGCTTCATGATCGGAAGCACTACCTTGAAGAAGGTCTGCACCGGCGTGCATCCATCGATCATCGCCGCTTCCTCTATCTCGATGGAAATGCTCTTGACGAAGCCCGTGAACATGAATACCGCAAGCCCCGCGCCGAACCCCAGATATACCACTATGATCCCGACGGGATTGCCCAGGTGCATCATGTTGGCAAACTTACTGAGCGTAAACATGACCATCTGGAACGGAACGATCATGGAAAACAGGCACAGCACATAGAACAGCTTTGTGTAAGCCGCCTTTACGCGCACCACGTACCAGGCTGTCATCGAGCAGAACAGCAGGATCGCCGCAACCGAAAACACGGTGATGAACAGCGAGCATCCGAACGCGCTCCAGAAATTAGTCCGCTGAATCCCGTTGGTGTAGTTCTGCACACCGAAAAACGCCTTCTCGATCCCTTTTGACCATTTCTCAAACCCGTCCGCAAACAGGGAATACCGGCTGATGGAAAATGGGTTCTTAAAGATAAATGCCTTCCGCTTGAAGGAATTGATCAGGACGATCAGCAGCGGGCTGATCCACAGAAGGGAAATGACCGCAAAGATCAGTGTCCAGATCCATCCATGCTTCGCGCGCCTGACAGCAGAGACCGATTCGCTTCGCGCACTCTTTTTTGTATTTCTGCTCATCACGCCACCTCCCTGGATGTGGATATCTTATTCTGGATCAGCGCGATCGCAGCGACCAGCAGGAAGAACAGGACTGCCTTCGCCTGGCCGACACCCTGCCATCCGGTCATGCCATACATCGTCTGGTAAATATTCAGTGCCAGCAGCTCGCTCATCCGGTTCGGGCTTCCGCCTGTCAAGGCAAGGTTCTGGTCAAACAGCTTGAAGCCGTTTGTCAGCGTCAGGAAGGTGCAGATCGTGATGGTCGGCGCCAGCAGCGGAACGGTGATATAACGGAGCATCTGCCATCTGCCCGCGCCGTCGATTTTCGCGGCTTCGATCATTTCGCCCGGAATATTCTGGATCCCTGCAATATAGATGATCATCATATATCCGATCTGCTGCCAGCTGACCACGATTACAAGGCCCCAGAAGGCCGACCAGGGGCTTGACGTGATGGTCAGGTGGTAATTCTGCAGGACTGAGTTGAACAGCATCAACCAGACATAGGACAGGACAATACCGCCGATGAGGTTCGGGAGGAAGAAAGCGGTACGAAACAGGTTCGTTCCAGCGATCCCCTTCGTCAGCACCATGGCAATGGCAAATGCGACTATATTAATGATCAGTACGGTTACCACGGTAAACAAAGATGTATACCACAGGGCATGGACAAACACATCCACGTCCGCGCCCTTGGAGAACATCTTGATGTAATTGTCGAGGCCGACCCATTTCCAGTTTGTAACTGTCGTAAACTTACAGAATGACAGAAACACGCCATAGGCAAACGGGGCAAGGAATCCGATGACGAACGCAATCGCCGTCGGAAGCATGAATAAAGGAAAATATTTTTTGATCGTCTTTTCCATATTGAGGTTCCTTCTTACTGAATCCGTAACGATCCGCCGCCCCATCGCTCAAAGCGGAATACGTTCCTCGCTGAAGTGCCGAATCGTTGTCTTCATTCTACGAATCATTCTATCGGTTCTGACGCGCTTGTGCTCACGTCGCCTGGTCAAATACGCTCCCTGCCGGCGGGGCGGCAGTCAGCAGACCGGAGCGCGAAATCCTTTGAAAGCCTTCCCTCCCGGCAAGGCAGCTGGGCTTGTAAACATCGCCTTCCGCAAAACGGGGATGAGCCGGTTTACAGCTCACCCCCGCTTCTCATCTCAGAAGTCTTCTTTTTTCTGACTCCGCACGGTTCTTTCCGTATGCGGCATGGTACGCATTGCTTCGCGCACCCTCTCAGGTCAGACTCCTTATGTCAGACACCGCCGCGAATCACTCAGCGTGCGCCAGCTCCCACTGCTCATTCCAACCGTCTACGAAGGCGCTCACAACACCTTCCCAGTCCTCATCGGTCTGGCCGTTCGCGGTGTAAGTGATCAGCGCGTCAACAACACCCTGTCTCCAGGTATCAACGTTCGGAGTCGCATTGAACGCCCACTCAACCGCTGTCTTTCCTTCCGCCGCCAGCTCCTGAGCCGCCGCGCCAAAGGGATTGATGGCTGCATAATCGCCGGTATAGGTGTCAAAGTTCATGGTCAGGCCCATGTCTTCGTTGGTAACTCTTCTTCCTTCGTCAGAAGAAACAACCCACTGCAGGAATGCCAGAGAAGACTCGATATCTTCCTCGGAAGCCTGGCTGTTGATTGCCCAGCAATTCTCGGTACCGGAGCAAAGGCCCTCATTCTCATCATCCACTCCGAAGTAGATCGGCATCATGCCAAGGTCATCCTCGGTCAGGTCATAACCGTTATCCTCATTCATCAGGGTTGAGAATTCCCAGTCACCATTCTGATAGAAAACTGCTTCGCCAAGTCCGAATTCATCGGCTGCGCTGAGGGTTCCGCTGTCCAGGGTCGCCTTGTCGGCCGCGGATGTATCAACATACATATCCCAGACCTTCCTGAAGTTATCCAGATAGGTGCCGTCGATCGTCGCTTCGCCGTCGGTGATCGGATCAACGCCGTCATCCAGGAACTCATAGTACAGCGGCATGTTTGCCAGATGTCCGGAATATCTCCAGGAGTTACCGGAATCCAGTCCGGATCCGACGAAGGCTTCCGTCAGCTCCGTGCCCAGCTCATCATTGATCTCATCCACTCTGCTGTTGATGTCCTCCGCAACCGCAAGCAGGGTGTCAAAGTTGTTGATCTCGTCGATGGAAGAAACAACAGCATCCTCCATCTCACAGTATCCTTCCAGGATCGTCTTGTTATAAATGATCCCAAAGGACTCATAGCAGAACGCGACGGATGAAAGCTTTCCATTATAGCTGACATTGAAGTTCTTATTCACGCTGTGTTCATCCAGCCATGTCCCGGTCAGGTCATAGGTGTAATCATCCCAGGTCTTTGCGCCCGCGCTGTTGCCGACATTGAAGATCGTCGGAGCATTGCTCTTGGCCATCTCGGACTGCAGCGTTGTCTCATACTCACCGGACGCAGCCGTAAGGACATTGACCTCGATCCCATATTCATCGGTGTAAGCCGCTGCCAGATCCTGCCACTGCTGATCGACTTCCGGCTTGAAATTCAGGTAATACACCTTACCGGTGCCCGGATCAAATTCTGCGGCCTCTGTCTCATCCGCCCTGACAGCGCCTGACATCATGGAAGCGACCATTGCGGTGCTCATTGCAATACTGAGAAACTTCTTCATGATAAAATCCTCTCTCTTTCCTTTCTGCTTTGTCTTCTGCTTCGTTCGATTGTCACCAATTGTTGCTCTGTATGGATTCGGAGAAGATTCCGGTAATGTTACCGGAAACGTTTCCGCCGATATCTGCACTATATCACCGGAAACGTTTCCGGTCAACCCATTTTCTGCAAAACAGATACATTTTGTCGTAAATTAACAATTTTCATTCTTCTGTTTTGTGCATCTTCTACAATAAAAAGGTTCCAAACCGTTTGCTGTTACAAGGCTGCCATCGCCGGCTGAGGTGTGACTTTCCCCCAGCCTATTCGATCTGGACAGAAACCTCCTCTGACTGCCCCTTGACCCTCTGAGGACCCTTCACAACCTTCAGCTTACAGGTATATGACCGACCATAGCTGCTCAATTGAAAAGTATTGCAGGATCCCATGCAAAAAGTGAATCTCTATGACTGACTTTTCCATAATATGTTATAGTATGGACATGTGTATTGATTCAGCACCCCTCTGAAATCGACATCCATACCAGATCGGCAAGCTTGCCTGATCTGCGGGTTCCGGTAATTTCAGGGAACGTACAAGACTTGAAGCGGCCCGACCGCCCACAGCGAAGAATACATAGCGTTCCGTGCAATAGGGGTGCTGGCAACTCATTTTTCAGAAAGGATTATAGATCATGGCACAAAACCCAATTGTCACCATTACAATGGAAAACGGAGGCGTCATCAAAGCGGAGCTTTATCCGGATCTCGCCCCGAACACTGTCAACAACTTCCTGTCCCTGGCCCGGAAAGGCTTCTATGACGGGCTGATCTTTCACCGCGTCATCTCCGGCTTCATGATCCAGGGTGGAGATCCCGAGGGAAGCGGCATGGGCGGCCCCGGCTATTCCATCAAAGGAGAATTCCGCCGCAACGGTTTCAGGCAGAACACCCTGAAGCACACAGAAGGTGTCCTGTCCATGGCACGCGCCCAGAATCCGAATTCAGCCGGATCCCAGTTCTTTATCATGCACAAGGACGCGCCCCATCTGGACGGGCAATATGCGGCATTCGGGAAAGTGATCGAAGGAATGGATGTGGTCAATGCCATCGCGGCAGTCGAGACAGATTACAGCGACCGTCCGATGGATGATCAGAGAATTGCTTCTATGACAGTGGAAACATTCGGGGCTGAGTATCCCGAACCGGATAAAGTCTGAGCTGTAAGGCTTCAGGCCAGCCATGCATCACAGCTCTGAACCCACAGTCCATCCCCCGCTTTTGTAAAACCCAGTCTCTGCGCCAGCCGCAGGGACTGTTTGTTTTGTCCATCGATCTGAACATAAACCTCATCCAGCTCCAGCCTTTGAAACGCATAGTCCATGATGGCCCGGCACGCCTCGCAGGCATACCCTTTCCGGCGGAATTCCCGGTCGATCAGATAACCAAGCTCGATCCTGCCCAGCGGCGTGTCTTCATTTCCAATCGGCTGCAGGCCGCACCATCCGATGACATCCCCGGTCTCCTTCAGTACAACGCTCCACAATCCAAATCCAAAGACCGGATAGGCCGTATGGATGTACGCCAGATATTTCTCCAGCTCCTCATTCTCATCAGGGCCCGCATTGCCCTCGGACAGCAGCATAGCATAAATCCGGGAGAAGTCCCTTCCAGAACTCTCCCGGATCACAAGTCTGTCCGTCTCTATTCGAATCAAACCAGCTCCAGCACGACTTCCATCGCACCGTCACCACGTCTCTGGCCGATCTTGATGATGCGGCTGTAACCACCGTTACGGCTCGCATACTTCGGAGCAAGCTCGTCAAAAAGCTTCGCCGGCATATCGACCTTCTTTGTATTCCTCTTACGGCCTGCAGCCTCCTTCGGGATCTCAGTGATCGGATAGAGAACCTTCAGCATCTGGCGCCTTGCATGAAGCCTGCCCGGGTTATCCTTCTTGATCTCCTTCTCGACCTCATCATAGACGGTCTGCTTCTTTCCGTCGACGACTTCCTTGATTCTCTTGCCGTCCTTATCCTTGCGCGGAACCTTCGCCATGACCTTGACAACTTCATAGTTGTCCTTTTCCTTCACTGCGAGCGCAATCAGACCTTCAGCGATCTTCCTGACCTCTTTCGCCTTTGCCTCGGTAGTGATGATCCTGCCATGATAAAGCAGCTGTGTGACCTGATTTCTCAGCAGAGCCTTTCTCTGTGAAGAGGTTCTGCTTAACTTTCTGTAACCTGACATCTCGGTTCCCTCCATTCGTGCAGCACGGGAGCGCATTCTTCGGTCTTACCCCCCGTGTGCGTACTTAATCTATGCCTTTCTCCCCGACAAAAGATGCCAGGGAGAAACCCGCCTGCCGCGGGCACGCTCCAGCCATACGGATCCGTCAACTGCAGCTGTTCAACCGCAACTGTTCAGATGCAACTGTTCAGATGCAGCTATTCAGAATCGTAGCTGTTCAGAATCTGTTCTACACAGTCACTGTAAGCTTTACATCTCCTCGCCGGTACGAAGCCCGAGCCCGAGCTCCTGCAGCTTCGCCAGCACCTCCTCAAGAGACTTTCTCCCAAGGTTACGCACCTTCATCATATCATCCGGAGTCTTGTTGCAAAGCTCCCCGACCGTGTTGATGCCGGCACGCTTCAGGCAATTATAAGACCTGACCGAGAGTTCAAGCTCATCGATCGTCATATCCAGCAGTCCGCCCTCCGGGGCATCCTCAGGCTGCGTCAGCACCGGCTGAAGCGGTTTGTCCGACAGGTCAATGAACAGCTTCAGGTGATCGCTCAGAACCTTAGCCGCCATGCTGACCGCCATATCCGGGGTAAGCGTCCCATTCGTCCAGACATCCAGCGTAAGCTTGTCATAATCCGTATCCTGGCCGACACGCGTGTTCTCAACTGTCATATTGACACGCTCCACCGGCGTATAGATCGCATCCACAGCGATCACACCGATCGGCATGTCATCCCTCTTGCCCTTCTCCGCA
>CAMJIC010000024.1 GCA_946405675.1 uncultured Clostridia bacterium | reverse complement strand
CGGACCGAGCCATGACATCACGTTCCGCAAAGCGGCATATGACGAAGGGCTTGCTGCCGGGAAGCCGGAGTCTGCACTGCCGGATGCGCGCTCCTTCAAGAAGCGTTCCGCGGCGCTGATCTCTGTAGGGGGAGCGATGACGGAGAACTGGATCGCCCTGACCCTTCCGATGATGTATGAAATGACGTTCCCCCTTGGCATCGACGTAATCGATACAGTGGAATACTACGGAGCGATGGCTCACGAATCAGTCCTTGGATATCCGGAGATGATGGAACGGATGACGAAAGTCGGAACTCATATTGCGGATTCCGTCGAAGCGGATTCTGAAGAAGAGCGCGTGCGCTGGAGAGGGGAAGAAGAGGGCGTCTGCCCGGTTTGCCATACGAGGCTTCTGCAGGTTTCACATGATGCAAAGACGGTGGACTGTGTCGTATGCGGCAGCCATGGGAAGCTCACACTTGTGGACGGCAGGATCCGTGTCAGTTTTTCCCAGGAAGAGCAGGACAGATCCAGGCTGCGCTGGGGAGGCAAGCTGGAGCATTCTACGGAGATCAAGACGCAGGCGCAGCCGAGCGGTACGATTAAGAATCTGAAGGAACTGAAAGCGCCTTACGCTGCGTTTGTCCGTCCTCCGTTCGAGATGGATGCGAATGCTTATGGGAACCGTTAGGGGCGTGTCCACTGGTCTTTTGCTTGAACAGGGATTTCAGGTCATATATAATCCTTCTTGAAAGGGGCGCGGCCCTGGCTGTGTTACTGGAAGATTGGACAGATTCAAGGAGGCATTATGAAGAAAGATCGATTCAGAGATTTGTTGACGGCGATGCTTTTTAGCATCATGGTGGCAGCCATGTCTTTGGCTGCTTTTGGTCAGGATGTGACTACAGATACGGAGACGGAAGGAAAGGACGGGGGATACACCCTGGATCAGGTAGTCATTCTCAGCCGGCATAATATCCGCTCGCCGCTGTCCGCAAAGGGATCTGCGCTGTATGAGCTGACGCCCCACAAGTGGTTTGCATGGACATCGAAGCCTTCCGAGCTCTCTTTGCGGGGCGCTCTTCTGGAGACTGAGATGGGCCAGTACTTTCGGTTATGGCTGGAAAAAGAAGGGCTCTTCCCTGAGAACTATGTTCCGGAGGACGGCGCTGTACGGTTTTATGCCAATGGGCTGCAGCGCACGCAGGCTACGGCACACTATTTTGCCGCGGGATTGCTTCCGGTGGCGAACGTCACAGTGGAGAGAAAGGGTGCTCCGGGGGACGCTGATGATACTTTTTTGCCGAAGGTTTACTTTCTGAATGATTCGTATCAGCAGGATGTGATGGATGAAATCGATGCCATGTATGACGGGAAAGGACTGGCCGGCTGCAGGGAGTCTTTGGATGGGGCGTTTCAGCTTCTGACGGATGTACTGGACATGAAAGAGTCGGAAGGCTGGAAGAGTGGAAAGTATGGAAATTTTCTGGAGGATGCGTCTTCCATGACTTTGGAGCAGGGGAAGGAACCTTCGGTGAAAGGACCCTTGAGCACGGCTGTATCCCTGGCGGACGCGCTGGTGCTGCAGTATTATGAGGAGCCGGACGACCGAAGGGCAGCGTTCGGTCATGACCTGAGTGAAGAGGACTGGAAAACCATTGGCTCGGTCCTGCGGATGAATCTGGAGCTTCGGTTCAGTACCCCTCTCCTTGCGGTGAATCAGGCCCATCTGATGCTGGAGGAACTCTATCAGGAGATGAATACCGATGGGAGGAAGCTGACCTTTTTATGCGGGCATGATTCTACGCTCGCCAGTGTCCTGAATGCGCTGGGAGTGAAGGATTATGTGTTGCCCGAGGCGGTAGAGCCGACGGTTCCCATTGGGTCAAAGGTGGTCTTTGAGCGGTTTACAGACGCCGGGGGAAATGCATTTTATAAAATATGCATGGTATACCAGAGCGTTGACCAGCTGCGCAGCATTCAGCAGCTTTCTCTGGAAACGCCGCCGATGATCGTTCCGCTTTCCTTCCAGGACTTGAACACGAACGATGCCGGCATGATCGCGGAAGCGGATCTGATGAAGCTTTTCCAGGACAAGATTGATTCTTATTATGGGTTGGAAGAGCAGTATCAGGAGGATGAGCTGGAGCAGGCAGCGTAAGGGTTTTTTTAAGATTTGAGAACATGACACAACGGCGCGGGCTGTTATAGCCTGCGCCGTTTTTGGATGTGGGAGAGGACGCAGCACATGCATCTGTGCTGGCTGGGGTGTGGCTTGCAAAGAGCAGTCTAATACGGTAGATCATTGTCTTGCCTGGGTGTTGTCCCTGCGGTAGTCAATCGGGGACATCCCGTAGGTTTTGCGGAAGATCTTCCGGAAGTTGCCCATGTTCGCGTATCCCAGGTCTGACGCGATGCGGAAGACCGGGACGTCTGTGCTGCGGAGCATGCGGGAGGCTTCCCGCATCCGGATGGACTGGGTGATTTCGGTAAAGCTTTTCCCGGTGCTGGATCTGAGAACCCTCTGGATATGCCGTTCGCTGTAATTGAACAGCTGTGACAGCTCGGGAAGCGTAATTGAGGCGGCATGCTCCTGGATGTATTTCAGCAGGAAGATAAGGTTCGCGTTCTGGATGTCACTGGTATGTTCCGGGAAAACCAGGTCCTTTTCGTGGTTTCTAAGGAGCATGATGAAGAACTGATTCATCAGGCTGTTCTGCATCTGGCTGCGGAAGGAACGGTGGGAACGTCCTTCCCGGATGGTTCTTGCCAGGATCTCCATCATCTCCGGATCCCAGTCTCCGGCGAAGAAGAGGAAGGGATGGGGATTGCTGGAATAGAGGGTGCGGAAGAAGAATTCCGCGAGCACCGTATCCGAATCTTTGAGAATGCCGAAAAAGACCTTTTCAAAGCTGCTGGTCCTGATCAGGATCTTCATGGCATTGGCTTCTGAGAAGCAGCTGACCGCGTGCCGTGTGCCGGGGGCGATGATGCATACATTCCCCTTCCCGAGCTTCAGCTCCTGGTCCGCGATATAGGTGGTGAGGGTTCCCTCAAGGACGATCTGGATGACGATGAAATGATCCACATGCCAGATCGGGGGAAAATAGGATATGTGGGGGTGGACCAGCGTGTCCGTGTCTTTGTCAAAGAATGCCTCCTCATTGAGCAGCGAGGCGCATTTGTGCAGGGTAAGGGAATCCGGATAGCGGTTGACCGCTTTCAGGATCTCCTGTTCGTAATAGGCATAAGGGTGCGGGAGATGGTACGCCGGATCGTCAGCCTGCGCGTAAAATGTGCGGAACATCTCCTCCAGTTCAAGCTGGTGGCCGGTTTTTCTGAATTCCTCTGAAGGTATTGTTATACTCATTTTCGCAAGATCCATGTCATATTTATGTTGCTGCAAGCCGCACTCCTGTCAGCGGGAGGGCCAGTGGTGTGACTTGTAACTTCATGTCGCAAAACCGTCGCTTCATGTCATCATAATACCTGTTTTTGAGCAGAATGCAATGCTATGATAAAAAACAAACAAGGCAGTCGGGCTGAATGTCCGCGATAGGAGGATGGCCGGGGAGCTGCCTTGAACCGGATCAGAGTGTGAGGATGCAGATTCATTAGGAGACAGACGGAGAGAGCCGGGATCATGACAGGAAAGAATGACAGCATGACAAAGGGAACGCTTGGGGTTTCCCTGGGAGTTGGGTTTGTGTGGTTTACGAGCCAGTTCGGCGGCGGTTTTGCGTCGGGAACTCAGCTTTATCAGTATTTTATCAATTTTGGGATCTGGTGTCTGGTTACGCCTGCGCTTGCGCAGCTGTTCCAGGCATTTTTTCAATGGTACGCACTCCGGTTTGCCTATGAGCATAGGACAGTCAATTACCGCGATTTCTGTGACAGCTTCTACGGCAGGTTCCGGATCGTTTTTTCCAATCTGTACGAGCTTGTGTATCTGATGCTGATCCTGCTGGCTCCATCCATCGCTTTTGCGACCGGAGGCTCGACGTTGAATGAACTGACCGGCATCCCATACCTGATATGCACCCTGATCGTGGGGGTCTGCATCTATATCATTGCGCTATTCAATACCGATATGATCCGCAGGGCGGCTTCGGTTGTCTCTTATGTGCTGATCATCGGCGTCCTGATTGTATTTCTTCCCAACATCATCGCCCAGTGGGGAGACATCATGGAATCGATCCGCCTGATGTCGAAGGGAACGCTGCCGGTGGGTTCGACCGCATCCGGGTCCCTGGGGTCAGCCCTGTGGAACTGCATCGTCTATGGCGCTTACCATGTGGCATCCATCGGGCTTTATGTCGCGCATGCGCAGAAATTTACCAGGAAGAGCCAGTGCGCCACGAGCATGATCCTGGGATTCTTCATCAATGCGATCGTGATCTCAATGGTGAACTTCGGACTTCTGGCAGTCGCCATGAATCCGGAGCTCCCCAATTATTCTGTTTACACGCTGCTGTTTGCGCAGCGGGGGGTGCTGTCCGGTCTGATGGCTCCGATGGTTTCCATCCTGATCATCATCGGCTCAGTCTTTTCTGCCGTCAATATGATCACGGGTTTCGTGAATCGCGTCGTAACGGGGCTTGAGAAGAAGGAAGAGGAAAATGTGTCCGCGGGGAAGAGAGTGCTCCGGACCAGGGTGACCGCGCTTGCTTGTACGCTGGCGACTTTTGCAATCGCGCAGTTCGGTTTGCTGCCGCTGGTCAAGAAGGGATACAGCTACCTGGGAATTGCGTGCATGGTCGTGATCGTGATCCCGTTCCTGATCCGGATGGTGCTTGAGCTGTTTGGAATCGTTAAGAAATAAGGAATTGCCGGGTTTCGGTTGTGTGCTACAAAAGAAGGAGGTTTCAATGAGTATCAGAAGTGACATCTACAGTAAGCTGACAGAGAGGGCGTCCCAGCTGTTCGGGAAGAATCCGTCGGAGTTCTCCGAGAAGACAAGGTTTGTGGATGACCTGAACGCGAAGTCCACCCAGTATTCGCAGCTTACTACGTTCCTGGAGGATGAGTTCGACACGGAGATTCCGTTCATGTCTTTCCGCCGTCAGGCAACCTTTGGAGACGCGGTAAACTATGTTCTGACGGAATGCCTGGGAGAGGATCCGGAGGAGGCCGGAGAGGCTCCTGCGGCGGCCGCTGCGGCACCCGCGGCAAAGGCGCCGGCAACCGGCCTTCGCGCTGAGATACTGGAGAAGCTGATCGAGCGTGCCAGCGGTCTGTTCGGGAAGTCGAAGGATTCGCTTTCCGAGGCAACAAGGTTTGTGGAGGATTGCAACGCGAAGTCCACGCAGTATTCACAGATCACCACATTCCTTGAGGATGAATTTGACACGGAGATTCCGTTTATGTCTTTCCGCCGCCAGCCTACCTTTGGCGACGCAGTGAATTATGTCCTGACGGAATGCCTGGGAGAAGAGCTTGACGCGGATGACGGCGCGGCCGCCCCTGCTGCTGCGGCTCCTGCGGCATCGTCTGCACCGGCACCGGCTCCAGCGCCGGCAGCGGCTCCTGCGGCGGATACCGGTTCCGCGAAATCAGACCATGATGATGAGCTTGCGTTGCGTGAGCGTTTTACCTTGAAGGAGACGTTCCAGGGAGAAGAGCTGGAAGCAGTCTATATGGTGGCCAGAAAGCCGGTGGCGGTTGATCCGTCCCTGGACCTTGCGCAGTCAGAGGATCCGATGGCCCGCATGGGACAGGGCTTCTGCCCGGCCTTCAACCAGAGAGTCTATGAGTGCGCGCCGGGAATCCTGTGTGAGCAGGATGTGGCGGTTAAGATGCGGGACGGCGTTACCATCTACTGCGATATCTACCGCCCGAAGGATGAGAGCAAGACCTATCCGGCGATTGTCTCCTGGTCCTGGTTCGGCAAGCGTCCGGGTGAGGGAATGAGCGAGTGGCAGATCATGGGCGTTCCGCCTCACACGGTATCCAAGTTCGCGAAGTTTGAGTCCCCGGATCCGATGTACTGGGTCTATCAGGGATATATAGTTGCCAATGTTGACGTGCGCGGCGCGGGACATTCCGAGGGCAATGTCCATATGTTCACCCATCAGGACCGCGAGGATGGTTATGACTTTGTTGAGTGGCTTGCCGTTCAGCATTATTGCAACGGGAATGTGGGAATGGCCGGAAACTCCGGCGTTGCCATGCATCAGTGGGGCATTGCCGCCATGCAGCCGCCGCATTTGAGATGCATCGCTCCCTGGGAGTGCACGACAGATCTTTATCGTGAGTCCTTCTACGAAGGCGGCGTCCCGGCTCTTTCCTTCAACAAGTTCATTTCCGCTCAGGTGACCGGAACCGGCGGAGTGGACAGCCAGGTCGATATGGCTGTGAAGTACCCGCTGATCAACGGTTACTGGGAGGACAAACGTCCGGACTTCTCGAAGGTGACCTGCGCGGTTTACCAGACAGCGGGCTTCTCTCATTTCCACCTGAGAGGCTCCATGCAGGCATTCCGCAAGGCGAAGACGAAGCTGAAATGGCTGCGTGCCCACCGTGACTTTGAATGGCCGGATACCTATCAGCCGGAGAACCTTGAGGATCTGAAGCGGTTCTATGACCGTTATCTGAAGGACATCCACAATGGCTGGGAGATGACCCCCCATGTACGTCTGGACATCATGGACGCCTATGACTGCGATTACCAGGTCCGCCGTCCGGAAAATGAATTCCCGCTCAAGAGGACGGAGTATAAGCGGTATTACTTTGACGCATCCGATCCGCAGAACCTGACCATGAAGGACGCACCGGTATCCGTGGAAAGCTGCGTCGCCTATGACGGCAATACGGAGCAGGTCGAGTTCGACATGACATTTGAAGAGGATACCGAGCTGACCGGATATATGTACCTGCACCTGTATGTCGCTGCGGAGAGCTACAACGACATGGATATGTTCATTAACATCCAGAAGGCGGATGAGAATGGAAACTGGCTGCCATGGTATACCCTGAATGAACCGCATCCGGGCGCATGGGGCAAGTGCCGCATTTCCCACAGGGAACTGGATCCGAAGGAGTGCCAGAAGGTCAAGGGACTGATGGTACAGCCTGTTATGGCGCACAAGAGGGAACTCAAGGTTCAGCCGGGTGAGATCGTTCCGGTTGACATCGAGATCGTTCCCAGCGCCCGTATCTGGCATAAGGGCCAGAAGCTTCGTGTGCAGATTGCGGGCCGGTATATCCGTGAAGGATGGTTCGAGCCGCTGGCATGGGATACCGACAACCACGGCCGCCAGATCATCTACACCGGAGGACAGTATGAGTCCTTCATCCAGGTGCCGGTGATTCCGCCGAAATACAAAGCAGGAGATTACGTCTATCGCTGACCCCGGAAGGGATGATGATATGATTCTGGGCATCGGAACGGATCTGCTTTTCCTTGGAAGCATCGCGGATGCGTCCCTTGAGAGGGGGGATCCGTTTTACGAGAAAATGTATACGCCAAAAGAAAAGCTGCAGGCGGAGAAAGCCGCCTGCAGGGGAGATTACCTCAGAAGGCGGTTCGCAGGCAAGGAGGCAGTATTCAAATGCCTGGGTGAGGATCCGGATGAGGCGAGGATCTGTGAGATCGAGATCCTGGATGACGGGAAAGGGGCTCCTTACGTGACGCTGCATGGAATGCTGAAGCTGCGCGCGGAAAACAGGGGCATCAGGCAGGTCCTCATCTCCCTGTCTTCTGAGAAGGAATACGCAGCTGCATTTGCGATCGCTCAGACATAAGGAATGGAAGGATAAAATTATGACTTTAATCGAGACGTTGATCGAAAACGCAAAAAAGAGTCCGAAGCGGGTTGCGCTTCCGGAGTGTGAGGCGGAAAAGACGCTTCTTGCGGCAAGGCGTGTCAAGGATGAGGGGATCGGGATCCCGGTGCTGGTCAGCGATCCTGCCGTGATTGCCGGGACGGCGGCAAAGGCCGGGGTTTCGGTGGATGACATGGAGGTCGTCAATATCCTGGACGAGGCGTACCGGGACAGCGTGATCGCAAAGTATATGGAGTATCCGGATACGAAGCGCCAGCTTTCCGAGAAAGGCGCCCGCAGGAAGATGAAGAATCCGATGTATTACGCAATGATCATGGAAGCGGCTGGCCTTGTGGACTGCACCTTCTGCGGTCATGTGAATACGACCGGGGATGTGCTGATGACTGCGATGCAGGCGATCGGAATGCAGGACGGAGTGGATGTTCCTTCCATCTTTGCCCTGACAGAGATCCCGGGCTTTGAGGGATCGGAAGGGAATCTCCTTGCCCTTGCGGACTGCGGCCTGAATCCGGAGCCGAAAGCGGATGACCTGGCATCCATCGCCATCGCGACCTGCGATAATGTGAAGGCGCTGATGGGCTGGGAGCCCAGGTGTGCATTCCTGAGCTTCTCGACCCTGGGAAGCGGGGCTGCCGAGAGCGTTGACAAGATCAATGCGGCGATCAGCATTGTGAAGGAACGCCGTCCCGACCTGAAGGTGGACGGAGAGTTCCAGCTTGACACGGCCGTTCTCCCGCAGGTTGCTGCAAAGAAGGTCAGGAGGGAAAGTGAGGTCGCCGGCAAGGCGAACATCCTGATCTTCCCGGATCTGACTGCCGCGAACATCGGCATCAAGATGATCCAGATCTTTGCCGGGGGCAAGGGCTATGGGCATACGCTTTCCGGATTTAACAAGCCGGTGGCGGATTCCTCCAGAGGGTCTTCTGTGGAAGAGATCGTGGGAGATATCGCGATGGTGATCATCGCGGCGCAGTGACAGATTTAATATTTGGGTAACTCTATTCAGCACCCCCATCGCTCAGAACGCAAGCGTTCTTCGCTGTGGGCGGTCAGAGGCGCTCCGCGCCTTGCCCGCCCCCTGCATACTGTCATAATCCGTCCGTCAAGCAAGCTTGCCGGCCAGAATTATGACAGTATGCAGGGGTGCTGAATAGTTCCATATTTGGAAGGAGTCAGCTATGGGATATCATATTTTTACCCTCAGCCCCGGTTCCACCTCCACAAAGCTGGCGGTGTTTGATGGGGAAAAGATGCTTTTCAAGGCAAATGTCCAGCACGATCCGGAGGTCCTGAAGACCTTTGCGAGAGTCAGTGAGCAGAAGCCTTACCGCGTCCGCACGATCCTGGATGAGCTGGAAAAGGCTCAGGTGAAGATCACGGACATGGATGCCTTTGCTGCCTACTCGGGTGGCCTTGTGTCTACCCCCGGCGGCGTTTTCCCTGTCAATGAGAAGATTCTGGACGACTGCACCTCGGGCCGCCTGATGGAACACCCGGCGATCCTGGGCGCGCAGATCATCGATGCCTTTGCGAAGGAGACGGGAAAGCCTGCCTACCTGGTGAATCCGCCCGATGTGGATGAATTCGACGATGTCGCCCGGGTCACCGGGATCAAGGGCGTATACCGTGAATCTCATGTGCATGTGCTGAACCAGAAGGAGGTTGCCATGCGGGCGGCTGCCCAGCTGTGCAAGAAATATGAAGAGTGCAATTTCGTTGTCTGCCACGTAGGAGGCGGGACATCCATCACGGCGCAGAAGCAGGGCAAGATCGTGGATGCCAATGACGTGCTGAACGGGGACGGGCCGATGGCACCGAACCGCAGCGGATATGTTCCGCTGATGCCGGTGGTAAAGATGTGCTTTTCGGGCGATTATACTCTGGATGACATGAAGAAAAAGATCAGCAAGACCGGGGGCCTGCTGGGGCTTCTGGGCACCGATAACATGATCGAGATCCGCAAAAGGATTGCGGACGGTGACCGGTGGGCGGAACTTGTCGCGCACAATTTTGCCTATCAGCTGGCCAAGTACATCGGATCTTATGCCTGCGTCCTGGAGGGGAATGTTGACGCGGTCGTTATGACCGGAGGCGTATCCAATGATGAGCAGTTCATTGCTGACGTAAAGAAATATGCTGGATGGATCGCACCGTTTATCGTATACGGCGGAGATTTCGAGATGGAAGCGCTTGCGTCCGGCGCGATCCGCGCGCTGACCGGAGCGGAGGAGACGAAGGAATATACCGGGGTTCCGGTATGGACGGGATTCGACTTCGAACCAAAGAACTGAGGGGGTTCAGGGTAAGGCGATGGCAAAGAGAATGCGACTATGTCCGGAGATTACGGATCCTTCCCTGAGGGGATTCCTGGATATGCTGCCGGATCTGCGTGCGTTCAATACGCAGCTGGTGATGCGGCAGGAGCGCTTCGCCCGGACGGAGGAGTTTTCCCTTCCGGGAAGGAAGATCAGCATCTGTTTCCACAAGGCGAAGCGTCCTGACGGAACGATCCTCGATGGACCAAGGCCTGTACTTTTTGAGTTTCACGGCGGCGGCTTCATGCTGGGCAATGCGGAAAAGACGGATGCTTTGTGTGAACGTATCTGCAAGGATCTGGGGATTCATGTGGTTGGAGTGAATTACCGGCTTGCCCCGGAGAACCCCTTTCCGGCTGCGGTGAAAGATGCATACGGAGTGATCCGGAGGATGTTCCTGCGCTCTGACCAGTACGGTATCGATCCGAAGCGGATGGCCGTGATGGGATATTCCGCCGGCGCGACGCTTGCAACGGACGCAGCCATGCAGGCGGTGCTGAACCAGGAGCTTACACTGAAGGCGCAGATCCTGCACTACCCTTATCTGGATGCGGTTCACCTTCCCGGGGAGAAGAAACATTATGACTGCGATATGGCCAGTGAGGTCATGACCGCATTCACTCTCCTGTATTCTTCTGAGGAGGAGCGGAAGCACGTCTATGTGTCTCCGGTCCTTGCGGGGGAAGATGAGCTGAAGGGAACCGCACCTGCGCTGATCCTTCCGGGCGGAAGGGATTCCCTGAAGGAGGAAGGGCTTCTGTATGCGGAAAACCTGAAAAAAGCCGGTGTGCCGGTGACGGTCCGTGTCATGGAAGGGATGCACCACGGGTATGTTGAGGATGCCGCAAATCCGGAGGCATATCAGACAACGGCTCCTGAGGTGCGGGGCACCCATGATCCTTCTTTCCGGAAAGCGGCGGATGAGGCAATTGAAATGAGCGAAGCGTTCCTACGGGATCGATTTGAGTTACAGTAACTTTTTTCTGTAACAGTTCAGAACCTTTGGCTTTGAACTGTTACATCAGTCCTTTCTATATCTAAGGAACTGTTCATGATCTAAGGAACTGTTCATGAATCATTTACGAAAGATGTGCAGGACAACGAATCGTTTTCCGGGCACGACACGAACTAAGACAGGAGGAACAAACATGAAAATCTTAGGTATTTCTTCCGGAACTTTGAACGGCGCGAATGACTCGATGTGCAAGGAAGGCCTGATGGGCGCACAGGAGGCAGGAGCGGAAATCGAATTCATCAATCTCCATAAGCTTGACATCAAGCACTGCACGGGCTGCATCGCCTGCGTGAAGTCGATCATGAGCGGGCGGGGAAGAACCTGCGCTTTGAAAGATGACTTCCTGTGGCTTCTGGATAAGATGCTGGACGCGGACGGGATCCTGATGGTCTCCCCGATCTTCGAGAACGGCGTTCCGGGAATCGTGCACACGGTATGTGACCGTTTCGGTCCGTCCATGGACAGGGGCAACCTGGTGATTGCCGATATGCTTTCCAAGGAGCATGGGGGACCGGGCGTGGATCCGAGGCTTCTTCAGGACAAGGTGATCTCTTTCATGGCGGTCGGCGGATCGGACTGGGGTTCCCTGGTTCAGATGGACCATGGAATGGTGGCGATGAGCCCGATGTGGAAGATCATCGACAACGATAAGTTCCAGTGGTCCAAGACGATCCTGATGGATGATAAGGCACTGGCCCGGGCACATCAGATCGGCATCAACCTGGCGAAGGCGGCGGCTAACATTCCGGAAGCGGAGTGGATGGGACCGGCAGGCGTCTGTCCGCATTGCCACACCAATAACTTCTACATCAATCCGGGTACGACCCACGCGATCTGCGGTCTGTGCGGCATGGAGGGCGAGCTGGAGGTGAAGGATGGCGCTATCGTGATCAATTATCCCAAGGAGCAGTATGAGATGGCGCATGACACCATGTCCGGGAAGATGATGCATGGAAAAGATATCCAGGAGAATGAAGGCCGCCTTGCGGATCTTCAGAAGAACAGCGCGGAATTCAAGGCCAGGAAAGCGAAATACAAAGACTTCATCAAGCCGTCTGTTCCTGAAAGAGCGTAAAGAGCCAAAGTACTGGAAAAATGATCTGAGGAACTGTTCAGAACTGGTTCTGTACAGTTTCTGATCTGATCAAAAAAGCCGGAGAAATCCGGCTTTTTTTCATGCAGTTTTCTGTTATGATGATACCACAGTATGCAGTAAGGATCTGTAAACAGATGAGCCGAACAGACTGCTCTGGATTTTTCTTTTGGGATGAATCGTTTACAGGTCCTGATCTATGGAAGGAAGGGATGATATGAAAAAACTTGGATTTGGATTAATGAGGATGCCGCTCACGGATCCGGACAATGATGCGTCTGTCGATATTGAGCAGGTGAAGAAGATGGTGGATCTTTTCATGGAGAAGGGGTTCACCTACTTTGACACAGCGATCATGTACAACGGTTTTGCAAGCCAGAGGGTGGCGAAGGAGGCGATTGTGGATCGTTATCCCCGGGAGAGCTTTACGCTGGCGACGAAGCTGCACAATGAATTCTTCAACTCCCGGGAGGAGATGGAACAAGTCTTCAGTGACCAGCTGGAACAGACCGGCGCAGGATATTTTGATTATTACCTTCTGCATGGGATTGAAGCAGGCAGCTACCCCAAGTATGAGGAATTCCATTGCTTTGAATGGCTTCTGGACAAGAAGGCGAAGGGGCTTGTGAAGCATGCGGGCTTCTCGTTCCATGATACGCCGGAATTATTGGATGAGATTCTCACAAAGCACCCGGAGATGGAATTCGTGCAGATCCAGCTGAATTATCTGGATTGGGAGAGTGAATGGATCCAGTCACGGAAGGTCTATGAAACAGCGGCCAGGTATGGAAAGCCTGTGATCGTCATGGAGCCGGTGAAAGGGGGGACGCTGGCCAATGTGCCTGAGGAAGCGGCAAGACTCCTGAAAGAGAAAGAACCTGATCTTTCGATCCCCTCATGGGCGATCCGGTTCGCGGCATCTCAGAAGAACGTGATGATGGTACTCTCCGGGATGAGCAATATGGAGCAGATGCAGGACAATCTGAGTTATATGGAAGAATTCCGGCCGCTCACCCGCGAGGAAGAGGAACTCCTGACAAAGCGGGTGGCCGGAGCCATCAATGATCAGATTGCGGTCCCCTGTACCGGGTGTTCGTACTGCACGGAGGGATGCCCGATGCAGATCCCGATTCCAAGGTATTTCTCGCTGTATAATGAGGATATGAGGGAGAACCTGGAGGAGAAGGGATGGACCATTAATTTTACCAATTATAGTAATCTGGCACAGAAGTTCGGACGGGCAGGCGACTGTATCCAGTGCGGCCAGTGTGAGGGAGTATGTCCCCAGCATCTGCCAATCATTGAAAAGCTGAAGGAAGTATCCGCTCATTTTGATTGAAGCTGGATGATTGATACAGGCTGCGCTTGCAGGGGCGTGGCCTGTACAATGATCAATGCAGTTTCCGAACCAGAATGCACCATTCACGTTTTTCGTGTAAACAGGAACCTGTTTTATGTCATGATGATGTTGCTGTTTACGGCCTTCCCGTTTCATGTGGGGAACTGCTGTGAATCGAAATATGTATAGTAGCTGTTCAGAACAGTTACACATGATGTTCCTACAGGCGCGTAATAACAAGAATGACTATCCGGAGGTGCTGCTATGAGATATTTCAGAAAACTTGCGATCCTGCTGACCCCCTGCCTGATGACTGGTGCGCTCAGTTCACCGGCTTTTGCCGCGCGGCGCGTGAAACCGATCCCGGAACAGCTTGCCGCCCGGGAGGTTTTGGAAACACCCCAGGACAAGATGATCCGTCTCGGGGAAGATGGGAAACCCCGTGTGATCATTACATCCGATCTGGAGATCGATGACATGAATTCCTTTATTCACGAGTGCCTGTTTTTCAATGAGATTGACCTGGCGGGAATCGTGGTTTCCGGGTCGTTCTGCCATTTTACCGGGGACGGGGAACATACACAGGCTGAGGTCAATGACCACATACAGAACAGGGAAGAGGGGGCGTTGGAGATGACCTCCTTCCGGCCGCAGCCGCTGGACTGGCTGCCGAATCTGTGGAGCAATGAGTATGCCGAGGCGTATGAGTTCCTTTCTCAGAATGCGGAAGGTTACCCGTCGCCGGAGGAATTGGTGGCGATTACGAAGATCGGGAACGTTCAGTTCGAAGGGGATGTCCGGGAGGATACCGAAGGGTCGGATCTGATCAAAGCCGCTTTGCTGGATGATGATGACCGGAATCTGTACATTCTTTCATGGGGAGGCTTCAACACTGTTGCGCGTGCGCTGCTATCCATCTATGAGGAGTACAGTGATACGGAGGAATGGGATTCTATCTACCGGAAGGTATGTGACAAGGCAATCATTGCCGGAAACGGCCAGGACTGGACTTATGAAGATTATATCAAGGAACGGTATCCGGATCTGGTCGTGTCTTTTAATAACTGCGGATACGGCGGGTATTCCTCTTCGCTGAATGCACAGTCAGACGCGTTGTATACGTTCCAGGCAGACTGGCTGAAGGAGAATATCAAGTTTAACCACGGCTCCCTGATGGCACTGTATAAGACGGTGAATGACGGACAGCATATCGACGGGGAAGAAGACAAGTACCAGTTTGGAGAAACCAATATTATCTACGACAAGGAATATAATGATTACGACTTCATTGCGGAAGGGGATACCATCAGCATCATGGGCCTTTTCAACACGGGGCTCAGGGGTTTTGAGAATGGTTCCTTCGGCAGCTATGGCGGGAGATATTTCTATACGAAAGCCAATGGCGAGGACGCGGGATATCTGACCACGCTTCCCGGCGGGATCATTCCGACTGGCTATGTGAACCCTGAGACCAATAATATTGAGAAGTATAATCCCTACCTGCTGGACTTCCAGCTGGAATGGGCAGCCCGCGCCGACTGGTGTGTCAATACGCCGGAGAACTGCAATCATGCGCCGGTCGTTGAGATGCAGGAAAAAGACTTTACATCGGCCCCGGGAGAGACGGTATCCTTTGGAGCAGTGATCTCAGATCCGGATGGCGATACCTGCAGCGCGGAATGGACCATTGATCCGACTGGCGGCGTATTCCATGGGGAAGGAACCCAGATCTATGAATGGAAAGCGGAAACGCCGGAAGCGTCCTTTACGATTCCGGAAGATGCCCAGAGCGGGGACTGCTTTACCCTGACCCTCCGCGCAAGAGATGACGCGGATGCTGTTATGACAAGATATGCGCAGGTACGGATCGTGGTGGAGTAACGGGAGCGGTTTTTTTCTGAATAACGGGGATATTGGAACATGAACGGATCATAAAGATTCTTTCAATATGGCGGCGCAGGCTGGTAAAGCCTGCGCCGCCTGGTATGATGGCCATTAACTGTTCATATGGCTCGTTGCTTGTGGTATAATTATGAAGATTGAATGAAATTAAGAACGGCATTGTGTTAGACAGCAGATATTCAGACAAAGGAGATCATCAGATGACAGACGGTAGCATTTACACTCCCTATGAGGATCGCAGAGGAAATGAATCGATCGTGTATTTCACGAAGGATCTTTCGGCGGAGGGCCTTGAGGCCATCTACCAGCGTGTGAACGGATGCATTGGCGGCAGGGTTGCGATCAAGCTGCACACGGGCGAGAAGTATGGACCGAATATTATCCCGCGCTCATGGGTGGAGAACCTGATCCGGTCCCAGCTGCCGGAAGCGGCGATTATTGAAACGAACACATACTATGAAGGCGACAGGGATACCACCGAGAAGCATCTGGAAACGCTGAAGGTCAACGGGTGGACATTCTGCCCTGTGGACATCACGGATGCGGAAGGAACGGCAGATCTTCCAGTTTCCGGAGGAAAATGGTTTGACCATATGTCGGTGGGAAAGAACCTCCTGAATTATGATTCCATGGTCACGCTGACGCATTTCAAGGGCCATACCATGGGGGGCTTCGGCGGGAGCAATAAAAATATCGGCATCGGATGCGCGGACGGGAAGATCGGGAAGCGGATGATCCATGCGCGCAACAGTGAAGATCCGTCACTTGCATGGAGTGTGGACATGGAGGAGCTGATGGAACGGATCAGCGAGTCCACCAAGGCGACCATTGATCATTTCGGGCGGAAGGTCTGCTATATCAATGTCATGCGGAATATTTCGGTGTCCTGCGACTGCGAGGGGGTTTTGGCTGAGAAGGTGGTGACACCGAATATCGGCATCCTGGCATCTACGGATATCCTTGCGGTGGATCAGGCCTGCGTGGATCTGATCTATGCCCTGAATGAGCAGGATGGGGCTGCGATGAGAGAGCGGATCGAAAGCCGGCACGGGCATCGTCAGCTGTCCAGCATGGAAGAGCTGGGGATGGGGAACAGAAGGTATGTGCTCCTGGATGAGAAGGGGAACAGGATTCAGCCTGCCGATGCGGTTAAGGATGTGGTTCCTTTTGTGGAGGATCCGATGACAGCGCTGCTTCGCCGGAAGGCCCTGGGTGAGGTGTGATTTGAGAGCAGCGATCATTGGAGGAGGCTTTTCCGGCAATATCCATGCGGAGGCTTTGATGGCCTGCGGCGTACAGCTTGCGGCGGTTGTGACATCGAACGGGGAAAGCGCTGAGCGGTTTGCCCGGAAGTGGAATGTGCCGTTGTATGGGGACGATCCGTCCATTGCATTTAGCGATAAGATTGATGTGGTGCATGTCTGTACGCCGCCGCCCTTCCATGCGGAATATGTGCGGGAGGCGGTCAGGGCGGGCAAGCATGTGCTGTGCGAAAAGCCTCTCAGTCTTGACGCGGAGGAAGCGGCTTCACTTGCTGCCCTGGCGGGGAAAAGCAATGTCCGGTGCGGTGTATGCTACAATGTGCGGTACCACACTGCTGTCCAGAAGGCAAGGGAGATCATACAAAGCGGCGTGTTTGGCAGGCCCTTGCTGATCCACGGAAATTACCTTCAGGAATTCCACGCGCTGCCCGCCCCCTATGACTGGAGGTACGATCCGGTGCTGTCCGGCGGGGTGAGGGCTGTGACGGAAATCGGAAGCCATTGGATCGATACGGCGCAGTATGTTTCCGGGAAAAAGGTGTGCTCCGTATCAGCGGCTTTAGCTGGTTTTTATCCTGACCGGATCCTGAAGGACGGGATGATGGAGCCGGCGGATTGCTCTGTGAACAACGGCACTGCAGCCGGCAATGGCTCTGTGGACTAGGC
>CAMJIC010000023.1 GCA_946405675.1 uncultured Clostridia bacterium | reverse complement strand
TAAGCACCCGATGATCAGGGCGTTTCGTGAAGACGAACGCTACTGTCAGCGGGTGGTAGACCTCATGCGCGAGAAACCACTGATTCAAATCACAAGATGCGAAACCACGTTAGCTGTCTTCGGTCAGATTCATTGTGCAACTTACTACAGCGTCAAACAGCAGTGCATCTTCATCAATTCGTATATTTTTGGTAAATTCCAGGAAGTGCAACAGAGCTGCGGGCAACGCTGGATTACGATTTTTCTGAGGAGAAAAAGTTCTCGTACCGGAATCTCTCTATGGACAAGATCATCCATCACCTTGCGTTATTCATTTCAAGGCTGTGGCAGATCCATGCCTTCGGCGAAGGAAACACCAGAACGACAGCAGTTTTCTTCATTAAATATCTGAGAACGCTTGGCTTCGATGTGACCAACGACATTTTTGCAGAGAATGCCTGGTACTTCCGAAATTCCCTCGTCCGGGCCAACTACAATGACCTGAAAAACGGCATTCATGAGACGACGGAATATCTGGAGTTGTTTTTGAAAAATCTCCTTCTGTGGGAGAGTCATCCGCTCCATAACCGTACATTGCACGTCAGCGAAACCTTTAAGCTGGATGAAAAAGTGAACATTGAGGAGCAAAAAGCGAACATTGAAAGAGAAAAAGCGAACATTGAAGGTTCGTTTACAGCGAAAACTGCTTCTCATGTCTGTAGATTACTGGAGGAATTTGGTTTCCGGACGATCTTCGGAAGATCCGATGTTCAGACAGTTCTTGGCTTGAAACCAACCAGAAGCACTGCTCTGATGAAGGAGATGTCGGAGAAAGGATTCATCAAACCTGTCACCGGCCTCGGAAAAGGAAAGTACAGGTTCAAAAAGTGGCAGGGTTGAGACGGTGGAAATCCCCATGCACTCGCCATTTGGATAGAGTTGAGACAACGGCACTTCATCCCTGCTCGCTTTTATAAGGTAGAGAGGCAGCGGTTGATTTGTTCCCTTTTACGAACAGGGTCTGAGACAACAGCGAAATCCTGTGGATTTGTTCTTACGGAACTATGTGGATTTATTCCCGAAAACGAGCGGAGGCGCTGACATCCAAATGGACGTATCGAGCCATCACAGGCACGGGAGTTTTGCAGAGAGTGAATATGATGGAACAAGTGTGGAACGGATTGCCAATATTGTCGGAAGCAAAGCTCCATCAATATACAAGCTATGAGGCAGGCGCGCAGGTCGCTATAGACAGCCCGGATTTCGGCCGTAACTTTACAGATCATAAGACGGAGCATGCCCTGATGGTTTCGGAGAAAACATTGGAGACTGGAATGGCATTGGCATCGTCAATTGAACGGGGAGTTCTCGGAAGCCAGCGCAAAGCGGATCGTATTACCTTGGGCGGGGATATTGACTGGATGGTGCTTGAAGCGGCCGGACTAAGCCATGACACAGGCATGTGCGGAGGAGGTTACGCGCTGACAGACGCGTTGGATGACAGCGGGGAACCTATAAAGGATGAAAATGGAAAGACTGTCTTTGAACGGGATACAAACAATCTTTATAAGATGCACAAGGAGGATAATCTGAACTTCGGCGAGGTTCGGAGCTATCACTCCCTCAATTCGGGGCTGTATGTCCTGGTGAACCGCGAGAGATACCGTGCGGCCGGCTTCACGGATGAACAGATTGACAGGATTGCAATTATATGCATGGCTCATTTATAGATATGCAGATTGTACCTTGTGTGGTATATTTGAGTCAGATAAATATGCCATAATTGCTTTATGATAATAGGTATTTTACATGAGGAATGGAAACTGAGATCCCTTACGATCGAGCTTGACGAACACGATGGATACGCGGATATTTATACAAGGATGAAGTGAGAGCGCTCATGATAGGCGCTCTTTTCTCTGTGCGGGAAAAGTAAGCAAAGGAGCAGTCTTTTGCACAGACTGTCAAAGCTGCTTTCATATCATCTGGATTGGTCTTATTTATTTACCTGCGTATCCTGTCTGGAAAACAGCAGCACGATAGATATGTTCCCGGGAGCTGGAAAAATGGAAGATCTGTTATTGATATTGCCGCAAAGTGTACAGGCAATATATGTAATTATTCTGAGGACATATCGGCTCTGGCATCTGTTGGATTTATGATGGCAACGGTGGTTGTTGTAATTGTGCCTGTCATGATTGCGTATCCTTTCTTTCAGAGATATTTTATCAGGGGACTGACGGTTGGTTCCGTTAAGGGATAATGCTGCTGTGTCTGATTCAGCCCGGGAGCGTCTTTTTCGTTTGAGGTATGGCAACAATCAAGTAAGCGTGCTATACTAAGAAGGCTGCATCAAAACGTAGCCCTTTGGTGATTCAGATCGTGTGACCTTAACCTGCAGCAAAGATAATAATCAGGCATTGAATCTGTATAAAGGAAAAGGCTTTATTGGGACCGGAGATGTGATTGGAGACAAGATTGAGCTTTCCTTAATAGATGAAGTGACAGGAATCAGCTAATAGAATGGATTGATCTGAAAACACGTTATTTAGAAGAGGAAGATTAAATCAAAATGAGTCGTTTGAAATACATTTTTGTACACGGTTTGTCCGGCTGGGGCAGCTACGATGAGAAATACCAGAAGACTCCATACTGGGGGATGAAGGACGGCGATCTGATTGCGTTTCTCAGAGAAAAAGGATTCGATTGTTATGCTGCGTCCGTTGCCCCTCATGGCAGCGCCTGGGACAGGGCCTGTGAACTGTACGCACAGCTTTCCGGCTCGCGGGTGGACTATGGTAAGCAGCACAGCACGCAGAACCGGCATGAACGGTTCGGCAGAGATTTTTCGGGCTGTCCGCTGATTGACCGGTGGGATGAAGGAACACAGCTTGTGCTGATCGGGCATTCCTTTGGAGGAGCGACCATCCGGCTCTTTACAGAGATTCTTCGTCATGGCGTGAAGGAGGAATTTGAGCATACGGAGGCGAATGATGTGAGTCCTTTCTTCCTCGGCGGATCAAAGATCAGGATCCACAGCATTGTGACGCTTGCATCACCGCTGAACGGGACGACCGCTTATGATATGCTTGAAGATGAGAGCTTTGATCCTGACAGGGTGGAGGCACCATTGTGGACCAGGCTTCTTGCTAAGATTCTGGTCAAAAGACTCGTGCCTTCAAAGGATGGAAGGGATGAGCGGGACTATGCCGGCTATGATATGCATGTGGACCGTGCGGCTGCCATGAACCGGCATCTGACGACATTTTCTGATATTTACTATTTCTCTGTTCCCTGCAGTTCGACAAAGGATTGCGGAAATGGGATCCATCGTCCGCTGCGCAAAATCACAGACCCGTTCTTTGTAAGGCGTTCTATCCAGATTGGCTGTTACAGCGGAACGACAAAGGGGGGAACGGTGATTGATGACGCATGGCATGAAAATGACGGACTGGTCAATACGATCTCCGCAAAAGCCCCCTTTGGGGAGCCGCAGCAGAAACTGACAAGGAAGAATATTCGCCCGGGCGTGTGGAACATATCTCCTGTTTATCATGGCGATCACATGATGATCCACGGTGGCCTGACCAAAAAAACACATGTAAAGGGTCTGTATCTGAAAATGCTGTCCATGATTGATGCCCTTTCATATGATTGAGACCCTTTCATATGATTGATGCCAAATCCTATGAGCGGTGTCATTGCGTATGAATAATGTCATTTCATATGATTGATGCTCTGGAAAGAAATGAGACTAAGCGTGAAGGGAGGTGTAATATGCGGGTGAACAATGCCTTAGAGTTTGATTTTCCGGAAGGATTTGAGGAAATGAGCAAGGAAGAGACCGCCGGGCTTCAGATGTCCGGAGGAGGGGAGAGCATAGCCTTGTCAAATAAAAATAACCATCTGCTGGTGACGGTAGGATGGAAAAGGATTGGCGGCTTCTCCGGCATGATCCTGAATACGGAAGATCTCAGGATAAAAATGGAACATGACATTCGGAAAAGCCTGGCGCAGTTGGAATACAGCAATGCAGGATCTTCAGATATGCAGGTTGGCGGGCTGGCTGCCGCAGGATTCAGGTATCAGTATACTGCGGCAAATGGTACGGACATGGCAGCAGAGTCTTATGTGCTGAAGAAAGACCGTACCCTGTACTATTTTCATCTTTATTCGAGAAGAGAACTTGCGCCAGAAAACAGCGAACTGGTCAGAAAGGTTCTCGGGGATGCTGTCTGGCTGGATCAGACCGGCATATAGCCATTTTTGAGGAACCATATAAAGATTTGTTCTGACTGTTTCGAACAGGTTCTGAACAGTTACGATCTGGAACTGCGATCGGAACTGCGATCTGGAACTGCGATCTGGAACTACGATCTGGAACTGCGATCTGGAACTGCGATCGGAACTACGATACTGGAACTGCGATCTGGAATTACGATTAGGAACTACGATTCGGAGAGAGGAGTGGAGTGTTATTATGATCACATTGTTGATCTCTTTTGCTGTATTGATTGTCGGGTATCAGGTTTACAGCAGGGTAGCTGAAAAGGTTTTTTCACCGGATGACCGGAAGACGCCGGCGATTGAACGGAATGATGGTGTTGACTGCGTGCCGATGAAAAAATGGAAGTCGTTCCTGGTGCAGCTTTTGAACATTGCCGGGACGGGGCCCATTTTCGGGCCGCTGATGGGCGCGGTTTTTGGTCCTGTTGTATTTCTGTGGATCGTCTTCGGATCTCTGTTAGGCGGAGCTGTTCACGATTATATGTCGGGGATGATCAGCTCGCGTCACGGCGGGGCTTCCATCGCAGAGCTGTCCGGTGATTACCTGGGCAATGCCGCCAGGTGGATCATGCGTGTGTTTTCGGTGATCCTGCTGATCCTGTGCGGCGTGGTTTTCGTTACCAGCCCGGCAGGACTGCTGGACAAGCTGACACCGGGGTGGATGAACAGCACCTTCTGGGCGGTTGTGATCCTTGTGTATTATTTATTAGCGACACTTTTGCCCATTGACAAAATCATCGGGAAGCTTTACCCCGTCTTCGGCGTGTTATTGATCGGTATGGCTGTCACAGTGATCGGGGGAATCCTCTTTTCGGGAGGGAAGTTTGTCATCCCGGAGCTTTCCCTCAGCAATCTGCATCCGGAGGGAACCCCTGTATGGCCGTATATGTTCGTCACGGTGGCATGCGGTGCGGTTTCAGGCTTTCATGCCACTCAGTCACCGATGGTCGCGAAGTGCATCACGTCCGAAAAAGAGGGCAGGTCTGTCTTTTACGGCGCGATGATCTGTGAGGCGGCGATTGCACTGGTGTGGGCAGCGGCCGGAGTCGCGTTTTACGGCACGACGCAGATCCTGAACGAAGCCCTCAAGAACGGGGCCTCCAACGTAGTTTATGAGATTTCCACAGGCGTACTGGGAACCGTGGGCGGAATCCTGGCGATCGCGGGCGTAATCATCTGCCCCATCACCTCCGGAGACACCTCTTTCCGGAGCGCAAGACTGATTCTGGCGGAAACCTTCGGGCTGGATCAGAAGCCGATCCGAAACCGGCTTCTGATCACGTTCCCGATTCTGGGCATCGGCGGCCTGCTGACCTGGTTTGCGACTACGAACGGCAATGGGTTTCAGATCATCTGGCGTTACTTCTCCTGGAGCAACCAGACGCTGGCCATGATATCGCTGTGGGTAGCCACATCCTATCTGCTTCAGAAAGGAAGGTACCGTTACGGTTCCCTGCTCACAGCCCTGCCGGCTTCATTCATGACCGCTGTCAGTGTTACCTATATTCTCGTCGCGAAAGAGGGATTCCGGATCTCCGGCCTGATTGCCCGTCCGATCGGGTTGGGAGCCGCTATTGCTTTGTTTGTAGTGTATCTTGTGTTCCTTTCGCGAAGAATACGCGGCATGAACGAAATGAAGCCATCGGCGGTAAGGAGCTGAGGGAGATACATTTGGTCGCGTACAAATAGCATAGGATCTGCCGGGAAACAATTGCTTGAGAATGCGAGGCTATTTCCCGGCGGAACCAAAGCAGTCAGGAATACGAAAATGTCCGGAAAGGAGAAACATGAAGACGGATGTGATTGTCATTTCCAATGACGGGGAAAATATGGAAGAGGCGCTTGCCCAGGCGGAAAAGGTGGCCTGCTACAAGGAACTTCCTTCCAGGAATGCGATGCACCTGAGGCTTCTGACGGAGGAGATGCTCGGCATGATGCGCTCCATCACAGGGGAAAGGAAAGGCGCCTTCTGGATCGAGGATCACGATGGCATGTATGAGCTTCATCTTCAGGTGGAGACACCGATGGATTTCGATAAGCAGGAAAGACTCCTGGCTGCATCGACCAGCGGGAAAAATGAATCAGCGAGAGGAATCATGGGAAAGATCCGGTCGTTTTTTGATCCGATGGACTGGGCAAACGCTCCGGTTCCCGTGAACGTGGAAGGAACGAATCCGGTTGCATCCTGGTCCATCAGTTCCTACCGGCAGATGGTGCAGAAGAAACTGGAAGAGAACCCGGAAGGCGCGGCTGAAGCCTGGGATGAGCTGGAAAAATCGGTTGTTTCCAACCTTGCCGATGATGTGAAGGTCAGCATCAGAGGACGGAATGTGGAGATGACCATCCTGAAGCGGTTTGCTGCTCCGAAGAAGGATGCATAGCCAGATAGATTGCATCTGGAAGTCAGATATAGACACAGCAAAAACATGCGCTTATAGAGAAGACAAGGTGATCAGGCTTTGTTATGAAAAATGCCATAGCGGAATCCGGTTCCGCCATGGCGTTTTTTCATCGCTGTGATGTCAGAATTTCCTTTGAGACTCCGGGAGATTCCTTAGAACCTGTCACGGAATCACTTGTACATCCTGCTTGTCTGTTTTTTCCATTTCTGCGTCAGAACGCCTCGTCGTATCAGGGGTTTCAATCGATTTTCCGGGAGCATCCGAAGAATCCTGCGGCAGCTTGCTGAAATATTCTTCATGGGCCGCCCGGTATGCTTCGTTGTAGGCCTCATCTGCGCCGGCCCGCATGGCTTCGAAGTAGGTGTGTTCCCGGTCAGCCAGCTCCGGCCTGACGCGGATGACGGTTGCCTCTCCGATATTGGTACACGCGCTCACGATGTGATTGACCGAAGAGAGCAGGTTGATGAAATTCGTATCTGCGTATAGATTGCATTTGCCGCTTCCCATGCGGTTCAGGTGATTGACCTTGAAGGCGGAGATCAGTTCATCCGCAACCTCCTCGAGGGGCTCGATCTGAAGCGCCGCATCCGCGTCCCGGCTGCGGAAAGCGATTCTTGTCTTTTCGAAAATGCGCTCCATCAGTTCAAACAATACCTGCAGCTCTTGCTGCGCGCTTCCGGAAAAGGTGAGGCTGCGCTCGGAAAGGTCACGGGCAACCTTCGCGATCCGCGGTGCCTCATCCCCGATCCTTTCAAACTCGGAAACTACGCGGTAATACTGGTCAAGGATCCGGACATGCTGCGGCTCCCGAAGGTGCGGCAGAAGCTCTACGATATAGCGGCTTGCGTGGTCCGTGAGCAGGTCCACATTCTCTTCCTCCGCATTGATCTCCATGTCTTTTTTCTCGTCATACTGGGACAGGAGCGTGATGGCCTGGCTGACATTCCCGCGGGCTGCGTCAAACTGGGTGGCCAGCACGTCATAGCAGCTGTTCAGGGCGAGCGCGGGCGTTGCGAAGAAAGCAGGGTTGAGTGCGTCCAGCTTGTCCTTGTACCGGTTCTCCGGGACGGGCGCGTCCTTCACGATGCGCCGGCTTAGCTTCTCAAATGTCCCGAGGAGCGGGAACAGGGCAGCAGCGCATCCCAGGTTGAAGATGGTATTCGCGTTCGCAATGATGCCGGAATTCACGGTCTTATCCCAGATCGGATCCAGCACATGGCATTGATGGAGAATGCCGACTGCGGCAAATATCAGCACGGATTTACACAGGTTGAACAGGATGTTGACGATACCGGTGCGTTTCGCGTCGGGCTTTGCGCCGATGGAGCATACGATCGCGGTGGTGACGCAGTCGCCCAGGTAGATCCCGATGATGACGGGATATACCGCCTTGAAGGTCAGGATTCCTGACGCGGAGAAGGCCTGCAGGATACCGATCGAGGCACTGGAGCTTTGCAGCAGGAACGCAACACCGGCACCGGCCAGATACCCCAGGATGGGATTTCCGCCAAGCCCTGACAGGAGCTTCTCAAACAGGCCGGACTGGGTCAGGGAGCTCACGGCTCCCGTCATATTGAGGAGGCCGGAAAAAAGGATGCCGAATCCGATCGCGATATTGCCGATGACGCGGGAATTCTTATAGCGGCTTCCCATGATAAGGATGATACCGATGATCAGCGCGATCGGGGCAAGGGAGGACGGCTTGAAGATCTGAAGCCAGGAGCTTCCGGAAGCGTCCATGTCAAGAAGACGGATGATCTGGCCGGTGACGGTCGTTCCCACGTTGGCTCCGACAATGATCCCCAGGGACTGATGCAGGGATAAGATTCCGGCTGCGACAAGCCCCGAGGTGATTACGATGGTTGCCGTGGAGGACTGGATGAGAGCTGTGACGGCAAGACCGAGCAGGAATGCCGTAAACGGATTGTTGGTCACATGCTCCATGGCGGTTTTCAGGGCGCTGGAAGAACTCTCCTTCAGGCCGTCTCCCATCAGGCGCATGCCGTAAAGAAACATTGCGAGGCCGCCGAATAGTGTCAGTAGATCAAAGATGCTCATAATCGATTTCCCCCGAAATCATTCCTTGCTATGCAACCGAATTCCCTCGAAATCATTCCTTCGCTATGCAGCCGAATGCCCCCGGAATCATTCCTTCGCTATGCAACCGAATTCCGGCCTGTCAGATCGGAGAAAAAGACAGGCAGGCTGTTCCGGTTCATTTTACACAGGGCCTACGGTTCCGCCCTCCAGAAATTCTACCGGGAGGATCGTCGGCATCCGGCTGGCGGTATCAGGACATTCGATCAGGCTGATCAGCCGCTGGGCGGCAAGCTGCCCGATCAAGAAAGCATCCTGGCGGATGGTAGTCAGTTTTGGAATCAGGGCCTGGGTCAGCGGGAGCCCGTCGTAGCCGGCAAAGGAGATATCCTCAGGAATGCGCATGGAGCGCTCCCGAACCGCGTCCTGTGCCCCCAGGTAGGAAATGTCATCCGGAAGCAGCATGAAGGTAGGACGGTCCGGCATATCCAGAAGCTCCCCGACGATCTTCCTGGTCAGGGGGATATCATCATATCGCCCCTCCCGGAGATATTCCGGGAAAACTTCCAGGCCGTGGACTGCCATCGTATTGCGAAACTGTGAGATGCGTGCCCGGGTGACGATGGAATTATTATGCCCGTGGACAAATGCGATGCGCCGGTGCCCCTTCGAGATCGCATGCTCCAGCAGGTTTTTGATGCCGGACTCATTGTCCGACAGGACGGCGCACACCTTCCTGTACAGGTGGTCGATGGTCACGCAGGGAAAACCGCTGAAGGCAAGCTCCTTCATCTCCTGGGATTCAAAATCACCGCATACGATGCATACGCCGTCGATCCGGCTCAGGCGGCAATACTGCTGCCAGCCCATCTGCCTGTCAGGCAGCCTGAGGTTGAGAAATGTGATCTCACAGCCGTGAGCTTCCGCCTCCCGCTTGAATGCATCCAGGATCAGAACGAAGAAGGGGTGTGTCAGCCCGCGCCCGCTGTCTTCCGTGTAAATGATCCCAAGCCTGTGGATGGTCCGGCTGTCCCGGATCTCCTGATTCATGAACTGTTCAGTTGGCACATCGGTTCCTGGCATCGTCATGGCAATGTCTCCCGTTTCATATTCAGCCTGTTTTCGCAGGCAGGCACACTCTTCCGCATAATGCCTGCTGAGGTTATTGTACCAGATAATATAGCATATGTGTGACTTATAGTATTATTTCGCCTGCAAGATAGCCCTCGCCGGGGAACAAGCCATGCCCGTGCCAGGTTACAGGTCACGCCACGCCAGCGGGCCGGCCTGCCAATATAGCCAACCCTTGTTCGGTTATATTGAGTCACGTCCACGCCAGCAGGCCTGCCTGCCGGCAGCACTGAAAAACTTTCCACTTATTTCATCCTGTGGTATCATTTTCTTATAAGCTTCACCCAGAGCCGCTCTGATATCGGGGGCGTAAGAAAAAGGCCGGAAACGCATAACATACGGACAGAGGGAGGAGGAATCCGGACATGAGTGGAAAAAGAGTGGTCTGCGCCGGGCATGTATGTATCGACATCACGCCGGCAATTCCGGATGCCGCAGGGGCAAGGATCGAGGAGATCCTGATGCCGGGGAAGCTGATCCAGGCAGGGAGGGCTGCTTTGTCTGTGGGCGGCAGCGTATCGAATACGGGGCTTGGGCTGAAGGTGCTCGGAGCGGATGTTTCCCTGATGGGAAAGATCGGGATGGATGATTTCGGTGATCTGATCCTGAACCGATACCGTGCTTACCATGCAGAAGAAGGACTGATCCGCCAGGAGGGGGATGCGACCAGCTACAGTGTCGTGATCGCAATTCCGGGAATCGACCGGATCTTCCTCCATCACCCCGGGGCCAATGATACCTTCTGCGAGCAGGACATTCCCTGGGACCAGGTTCAGGGTGCGGCGCTGTTTCATTTCGGCTATCCGCCGATCATGCGGAGCATTTATGAGAACAATGCGAAGGAACTGATCGGGATTCTGTCCCATGCAAGGAGGGCGGGCTGCGCGACCAGCCTCGACCTTGCGGCCGTAGACCCGAATTCTGAGGCAGGGAAGCAGGACTGGCGGGAGATCCTCAGACGGGCGCTTCCGCTGACAGACTTTTTCTGCCCCAGCGTCGAAGAGCTATGCTGGATGCTGGACCGGGAGCGTTTCCTCTCCTGGCAGGAACGGGCGGAGGGAAAGGATGTCACGGCCATCCTGGAGCCTGACCGGGACATCCGTCCTCTTGCAGAGGAATGCATGGCGCTCGGGTGCCGGGTGCTTCTGATCAAGTGCGGCGCGCCCGGCATGTTCCTCAAAACTGCCGCGAAAGAGGCGCTTGATAAGATCAGCCCGGCAGCAGGGCTTTGCAGTGAAGCATGGGCAGGGCAGGACTTCTTTGAGCGAAGCTACATCCCGGAGCGTGTCCTTTCCGGGACAGGCGCGGGGGACACCAGCATTGCCGCATTCCTGAAGGCAGTCCTGGACGGCTATGGCCCACGGAGAACCATGCAGCTTGCCGCCGCCGAAGGAGCTTCCTGCGTGGAGGCCTATGACGCGCTCAGCGGCCTTCGCTCCTTCGAAGAGCTGGAGGCAAGGATCGACGCAGGCTGGGCCAAGGCCTTGTGACGATTCCCCTTCCCGCTGGCTGGAACGTGGAGCAGCGCATTGGATGCAGTTTATGGAACGAAGGGGCGGACAAAGGATATTTGTCCCTTATCCCCCTTTTCGGAATATGTCTGGAACATCCTAAGTTTCACATAATGGTGTGGTGTTTACTTGCAAAAAATCGGAAAACCCTCGATATCCCCTGTGCTCTGGGGAGGATTCTTTAATACCATACCATTAATATGGTGTGGTGAATCAAGGACCTTGTAAATCCAGTATTTCAAGCATATTTATGCGTTTGTCACCCTACCATTTCGCGAAATTCAGGGAACATGGCAGAAGGCTTCAGGATCAGGGGGACGCATAAAGACAGGATCGGCTCCGCATGGCAGCAGGGAGTGGCAAAATCTTCCAAAAACATTCATGGAAGCTGTTCAGAACGGATCCTGTTCCTGAAGTACTCATCTCCTGAAGCTCTCACCACAGATTGGAGGTATGAAAATGAGAAAAACAACAACTTTGCTGACGACGGCGCTCACCTGCGCCATGGCCCTGCAGGCATCCTGTACGGCTTTGGCTGCAGAGGACGGGGTGCTCCGCACGGCCGTCCTGTACGACATGACAACCATGGATGTCGCGAAGACATCCGATAACTACCTGGTTCCCATGAATGTCTTTGACAGGCTCTTTGAAACCAGGAAAACGGAAGGCGGCAATGCACAGATCGTGGGCAGCCTCTGCACCGACTACCAGGTCAGCGAAGACGGGCTGACCTACGACTTTACCCTGAGGGACGGGGTCGTCTTTTCAAATGGCAGCGAGCTGACCGCGTCCGATGTGCAGTATACCTTTGAACGTCTTCTCAAGGCCGGACAGGAAAACATGGATATTCCCGGGGAGGTCGCCGGCGCTGAGCAGGTGATCAGCAAAGAAGCGGATACCCTGGAAGGCTTCAAGGTGACGGATGATCTGCATTTCTCCGTTACCCTGAGCAATCCGAACGCGGGCTTTACCGCAGAGCTCTCCGCTCCCGCCATGTCGATCGTGGACGCGGAAACCATGGAGAAGGTCAAAAACTTCGGCAAGGCACCGGAGGACACCATCGGCAGCGGTCCGTATATCGTGACGGAATGGAAGACCAATGATCATTATACCCTGGAATACAATCCGAAGTACTGGGGAGAGGAGCCTTCAGTCAAGAAGGTGATCGTAAATGTGATCCCGGACGCCAATACCCAGAATCTGATGTTCCAGAATGGAGAGCTGGATCTTCTGGATCTGCAGTCTTTGGATACGGCGATTGTGGAATCCACCTACAAGACCATGTACGAGAGCCAGATCGTTTCCACACCGAAGGTCGGCCTGACCTACCTCACCTTCAATGAGAACCAGGAATACCTGAAGGATGCGAATGTCCGCAAGGCCATCTGCATGGCGATTGATGTCGATACGATCATCGCCAGCCTCTATAACGGAAACGCAATCCGCGAGCATGGCATCATCCCCACCGGGATATGGGCCCATAACGATCAGCTGGCGGGTTACTCCTATGATCCTGACGGTGCGAAGCAGCTGCTCAGCCAGGCGGGCTACAAGGACGGGGAAGTCGCCTTTGAGATCGCGCAGGACAGTGCGGCGGACAGCAATATCAAGCTGGTCTGCCAGGCCATCAGCGAGCAGCTCAAGGCAGTCGGGATCAAGGCAAACATCAAAAGCTATGATCACGCGGCCTGGCTGGATCTTCGGAACAGTTCGAAGATGGATTCTTTCGTTGCGGTCTGGGGCATGGATTACAATGACCCCGCGAATATCATGTATACCTTCTTTGGAAATGAGAAAAACACCAGACAGAGAAGCCTGAACTATCCGGATACCGCAACCATGGAACGCGTTTCCGCCGCGCGGGCTGTCATGGACGATACGACCCGTGAGCAGGAGTACCAGGCGATCGAGAAGAAGCTGATTGAAGCGGATGCCGTATGGTGTCCTCTGTTTGAAAGCCTGCACCTGTATTGCATGGGAGACCGCGTAGAGAGCTTCACCCCGCACTGGGCCGGTTTCTCGGATTTCTATGCGGCGGACGTCGTACTGAAGTGATGCGCTGTAGCCAAATGAACGGTGCAGATTGCGCAGGCTGCCCTGACAGCTGACAATAGGCTGTCAGGGCAGCCTGGCCAGGGGAGAGTCATTCTATGCTGCGTAATATTTTAATACGCCTCCTGCAGGCAGTCCTTGTGCTGCTGGGGGCCGCGCTCCTGGTTTTCATTATGCTGAGGATCATTCCGGGCAATCCGGCAGCCGTCCTGATGGGAGAGCATGCGGATACCGCAGTCATTGAGAAGATGACAAAGGAGCTTGGACTCGATCAGCCGGTTCATGTCCAGCTGATTCATTATCTTGCCGGTGCGCTGCGCGGAGATTTCGGAACCAGCTATTCTCTTGGGAAGCCTGTTTCCCAGCTCATGGCCTCCGCCTTTTCCAATACGCTGATCCTGGCATTGATGGCCTCCGCCTTTGCCTGGCTTGTGGGGATTATCAGCGGGATCATCGCAGCGGTCAAAAAGAATTCCATCCTTGACCATCTGTTTATGGGCGTATCCCTCCTGGGTGTGTCCATGCCGGTTTTCATGGCAGCCATGGTGCTGCAGTTTTTCTTTTCCTATAAGCTGAAGATCTTTCCTATCGCCGGAACCCAGAGCTTCGCAGGCTTCATCCTGCCTGCGGTCGCCCTTGGCTGGAACAGCGCCGGGAGCGTAGCCCGGCTGGTCCGTTCCACGCTTCTGGAGATCCTGGAGGAGGATTACATCGATACCGCAAGGGCAAAAGGCCGCAGGCAGATGGGGGTTCTCATCCTGCATGCCATGCGCAATGCGATGCTGCCTGTCATCACCATGATGGCGATCCAGCTGTCCGGCATGCTTTCCGGCGCGGTCCTCACGGAAACGATTTTTTCCATCAATGGCATCGGCCGGCTGGCAGTGCAGGCGATTACCGGCAGGGACATCCCGCTTCTGCAGGGAACGGTTCTCTTCTCGGCGGCGCTTGTCATCCTTGGGAACTTTCTGGCGGATTCCCTCTACCATGTGTTGGATCCCCGGATCAGAAAGGAGGCCTGAGCCATGAAGCTTCCAAACCGCTCCCGGCAGATTGCGGAAGAATTTGAAAAAAGACAGCAGGAGCAGGAAAATAAACAGCAGGAAAGCAAGCAGCAGGCAAACAGGGAGTACCTGAAAAACCAGATCGCAGAAGAGGAAACGTTTTTTACGCTGATCCGCCGTCTGGCACGGGAAAATAAGCTTGCTGTCGTTTCTTTTTTTGTGATCCTTCTGATCATACTTGGCGCAGTCCTTGCACCCATCCTTGCACCATACAGCTTCAGTGATATGGATCTTTTACACCGGCTCAATCCGCCCGGCGCGCAGCATCTTCTGGGCACAGATGAGGCCGGGCGGGACATCCTGACCAGGCTTCTGTACGGGGCAAGGGTTTCCCTCCTGACCGGTGTCGTTCCCACTGTCATGAGCATGGTGATCGGAGCGATCCTCGGGGTCATCTCCGGCAGCTATGGGGGATGGCTGGATGCCCTGATCATGCGCCTGGCCGACATCATGCTGGCATTTCCATCCATGCTGCTGGCAATGGTCATCATGTATATGCTCGGCGACGGGCTGATCAATGTATTCCTGACGCTCGCGCTGGTCAACTGGGCAAGTGTCGCCAGGATCGTACGCGCCCAGGCACTGCAGCTGAAAAAAACGGAATATGTGGAGGCAGCCCGTGTCATCGGCGTATCCAGGACAAAGATCATGTTCCGGCACCTGCTCCCGAACTGCCTCCCGACTCTGATCGTGCTGTTCACGCTGAACGTCCCCTCCGCGATCCTTACGGAGAGCAGCCTCAGCTTCCTGGGGCTCGGGCTCCAGCCCCCGGCAGCCTCCTGGGGGCTCATGGTCAATGCGGGAAGGCAGTACCTGTATATGGCGCCATGGGTGAGCCTGGTGCCGGGCGCGGCGATCATGGTTTGCGTGCTTGCGTTTAATTTCCTTGGGGATGGCCTGCGGGATGTGCTGGATCCGCATCTGAGGAAATAAAAGAGATCGGGCGTGACAAGCCACGCCCCTGCCAGCGGGGCATCCTGTGGGTGGGGCCTCTCCCTCATCCAAAACCCGCTTCGCCGGGCTAACTGCGGGCTACGGCGAGGCTTTCCAACGCAGCAGATGAGCGTTTGGACAAGTCAGATGTACAAGTTATTCTGTAACAGATCCTAACCCTATAGAATCGATTATACGAGGATAAGAAATGCTTCGGAGTGAACGTGCGGGGGGAAAGACCCTGGAGATCCGGCATCTGAATACCAGCTTTTTCACGATGAAGGGGGAGGCGCGGGTTGTCAATGACGTCTCTCTTGATGTTTATCCCGGGCGGATTACCGGGATCGTGGGGGAGTCGGGCTGCGGGAAGAGCATGACAGCGCGGTCGGTCATGGGCCTTGTGAAGTACCCCGGGAAGGTGGTTGGCGGTGAGATCCTCCTGGGCGGGGTTGACATGGCTGCGCTGTCTGAGAAGGAGCGGTGTGCCTTGCGCGGCTCAGAGATCTCCATGATCTTCCAGGAGCCGATGACGAGCCTGAATCCGCTTATGAAGGTGGGGCGGCAGGTGGAAGAGACGATCCGCATCCATGAGAAGGTTACGAGGGCTGAGGCCAGGGAGCGGACGGAGGCGATGTTCACCCAGGTGGGGATCTCGGACGCGGGGCAGCGGATGGAGTGTTATCCGCACCAGCTTTCCGGCGGGCTGAGGCAGCGGGTCATGATCGCCATGGCCATGATCCTGAAGCCGAAGCTTCTGATCGCGGATGAGCCGACCACTGCGCTGGATGTCACGGTGGAGGCGCAGATCCTGCGCCTGATGAGATCGCTGTGTGACAGCGGAACCAGCATTCTCCTGATCAGCCATAACCTGGGTGTGATCGCGCAGGTATGTGATTATGTGTATGTCATGTATGCCGGGCGTGTCGTGGAGCAGGCGGATACCTTCACGCTGTTTGACCATCCGGTCCATCCTTACACGAAAGGCCTCCTGAAGGCAGCGTCCTCCATCCGGAGCGATGCGGCAAGGCTTGACACGATCCCCGGCGTTGTACCGGATCTTTTGCATCTTCCCCCGGGCTGCAGCTTTTCTCCGAGATGTGAACAATGCATGGAGCAGTGCGTGAAGGAGGTTCCGGACATGACTTTTGCCGGGGCGCAGGACGGGCCGGCCGGTTTGTCTGCGCATCTGGTACGGTGTTTCCTGGCCGGGGTGCCGCCGAAGGGAGATGGGATATGAGCGAAATCTTACTGAAGGCTGAGAACCTGACCAAGGAGTTTCCTGCCGGAAAGAAGAAAAAAGTGCATGCGGTCTCAGATGTATCCATTGAGATCCGGAAGGGAGAGACGCTGGGGCTCGTGGGGGAATCGGGATGCGGGAAGTCCACCCTTGGCAGGCTTCTGATCGGGCTGACCAGGCCGGACAGCGGCAGGATCTGGTTTCACGGGAAGGATGTGACAGGCCTGTGGGACGGGAAGGCGCCGCAGGAAAGAAGGCTGCTCCAGCTCATTTTCCAGGATCCGTATGCCTCCCTGGATCCCAGGATGCATGTGCGTGACCTGATCGCGGAACCGCTCAGGACATGGAAGCTGTGCCGCGGCAAAGAGGAACTGACACAGAGGGTGCTTGGCCTCATGGAGGATGTGGGCATCCCCGGGGAATATCTATTCCGCTATCCGCACCAGTTCTCGGGCGGGCAGCGCCAGAGGATCGGAATTGCGCGTGCGCTGGCGGCCTCGCCGGAGCTCATCGTCTGTGATGAGCCGGTCTCGGCGCTGGATGTGCCGGTCCAGAACCAGATCCTGAACCTGCTTGCGGACCTCCAGGAAGAGAAGGGGCTGACCTATCTGTTCATCAGTCATGACCTGTCGGTTGTAAGGCACATTTCCGACCGGGTATGCATCATGTTCCTGGGAACTCTGTGCGAGATGGGGGAAACGGAGGAGGTATATCGTTCTCCACTTCATCCTTATACCCGTTTTCTGCTGAATGCGATCCTTTTGCCCGATCCGCGTCACCGGCATGATGACGCGCAGCTTCTCACCGGTGAGATCCCCAGCGCGGTGGATGTCCCCTCCGGGTGCAGGTTCCATACCAGGTGCCCCTACGCGACTGAAGTCTGCCGCGAGGCTCCCCCCGCGATGAAGAAATATGGCGGGCGATCCGTAGCCTGCCCTCCTTCCCTTGCGTGAAGCAGGGTTATGAGGGAAGCAGGGACAGGT
>CAMJIC010000022.1 GCA_946405675.1 uncultured Clostridia bacterium | reverse complement strand
GCCGTTCCAAGATGCCCATCGTCAAGGCCCGTGTACAGGGCAGGATCATGACGCTCGTTGCTGATCAGAAGATCTTCCCTCTTATCCCGACAGGGAAATCTGTCAAGGCTACGCTGAGCGGGATCTACATCATGGATGTCAAGGCCATCCGGGGAAAGCTCGAGACACCGCCGCCAAAGAAAAAGTGGTATCAGAAGCTGAAGCCGGGAAAAAAAGAAGCAACGGATTCGAAGCAGAAGTAATTACACAAGAATCGAGGCAATGTCCGGAAACGGACATTGCCTCTTTCATTTGGCCAGAAATATTGCTCATGAATATCCGATTTGTTTCAGGATGGCCTCGACCGTCCTGAGATTCCCGATGGTAAAATCACGGGATACATGTGGCTTTTCCCCATCCGTAATGCACCTGCCAAGCTGTTCCACTTCAAGGCAGTAGTTCTGCGGAACCGAAGCCACCATCCTTACTTCTTCCTTCCCATTTTTCAGGATCGTATAGGTCATATCACCGCATCCGTTGAATTCCCCCGTTGACCGGATAGAGCCCTCCGTCCCCTCAATCCGCAGCTGATCGATCCTGAGATCGGCATCTGTCTGCAATACCATACCGCAATTCATCATCGCTTTCGCCCCATCCCGGTACTGAAAGAGTGCATTCGAAAGAATATCAATTCCCTCCGGTGAAAAAACAGCTGCAGCATGTATCTCATCCGGCTGCCTTCCGAGCATCCATGCGATCATCGTCGTATTGTAGCAGCCAAGGTCATATATGCTCCCGCCATTGGTTTCTTTCCGCATACGGATATTGCTGATATCATGGTCGGCTGTAAGGAACTGAGACTCTATGTATCTGACCTGTCCGATCTCTCCCTTGTCAATCTCCTGTTTGATCGCCGCAACCCACGGAGAATGCAGGTAAGCAAATGCCTCCATCAGGATCACACCATTCTCATCCGCCAGACGAAACAGCTCTTCCGCCTCCCTTGCAGTCGGCACAAGCGGCTTTTCACACAGAACGTGCTTCCCGTGCCGAAGCGCCTTCTGCGTCCACTCATAATGCAGCGTATTGGGCAGCGCGATATAAACCGCCTCCACCTCCGGATCCGCCAGAAGATCATCATAATTTCCATATGCTTTCTCGAATCCGAATTCTTTCTGATAGTCCTCCGCCTTCCGGATATCACGGCCTGCAATCGCATACAGATTGCAGTTTACAGCCAGCTTCATCCCCGGAATGGTCTGCCCTTTCGCGATTCCTGCCGTTCCGATCACGCCCCAGTTGATCTTCTTCATTCTCTTTTCCTTTCCTGGTATTACAGTTATCCAACATCATTCTCCTTGCCGGCAGCATGAAGTCCAGACGATTAGAAACAGCTCCCTTCCGGCGATCCCCTTCAACACCACAGCACCCGTTTCTTCTATCGAATTCCCGGAAGCTATTCCATCTTATTATACCCGTACCGTAAGCTGATATCCACAGATATCTGCATCGCGCAGAGCAATTCACATCCAATTGGTTACAGGCTCCCCGGCGAAGCGGGGTTTGGATGAGGGAAAAGCATCATACACGGGCAGCTCCGCTGGCCGGGAAGACATTATAATCTCTGATTGCTATGATCAGGAAATGATAACGATCGCATCCTCCGCAGCAGGTGCCTCCTCCGGCACATTGGAGTCTGTATTCCAAATGGTGATCGTGTCACCGGAAGATCCTTGCTGATCCGGAGCCGGTGTTGCCTGACCCAGGTTTTGCTCCGGATTCTGCACTGCCTGACCCAGGTTTTGTTCCGGATTCTGCGCTGTCTGACCCAGGTTTTGCTCCGGATTCTGCGCTGTCTGACCCAGGTTTTGTTCCGGATTCTGCGCTCCCTGACCCAGGTTTTGCTCCGGATTCTGCACTGCCTGACCCAGGTTTTGCTCCGGATTCTGCGCTGTCTGACCCAGGTTTTGTTCCGGATTCGGTTCCGGCGTTGTCTGCCAGGTGCTTTGATCCTGGTTCAGGATCAGAATATCCTCTCCATTCCCCTGACCCTGCTCTTCCACTGTACTCTCCCGTTGTCCTCCGATCCCCCCGCTCATCCCGGATACAAGCGATCCGTCTCCATGTACTTTGCAATAATACTGAGGCTGCGTTCCAGCCGCAAAAATCTCCTCATACACCTCTTCCTCCGGGCAATTCACGGATGCCGCCATGTGGGAAGATGAGCAGATCCGCATCCCCGTGATACCATCCGTCAGGCGGAACCTCATGGGAACATCCAGCCCGCTCACCCGGTTCATGATCGAATTCCACAGGATCTTGCTGAACGTGTGGTATCTGTCCTCATCCGGCATGACCTCATTGTTGTCAAAGCCAGCCCATATCCCGCATGTGTAATAAGGCGTATACCCCACGAACCAGCTGTCCCTCCATTCAGATGTCGTTCCGGTCTTTCCTGCCGCATGCATCTGTCCCAGATCAATCTGCCCATGCGCGGTTCCATTCTCATCACTGATTACATCCTCCATGGCGCTTGTCAGGATCTGAGCAGTGCTTTCCTTCATCACCGTCCGCGGCTTCTGGCTGGTGTTGTCAAGGATCACATTTCCATACTGATCCAGCACCTCCGTATAAAACTTTGGCTGATAATAATGCCCCAGATTTGCGATCGAAGCATATGCCCCTGTCAGATCCAGATTGGTAACGCCCCGGCTGATCCCGCCCAGCGCCAACGTCTGCCCTACATCCGTCAGGATACCGGAATCCGTTTCCAGATGGTCTGTCAAAGTCGAGATCCCCATCTTTTTTGCAAAATCGAACCCCACCTGAGGTGTGATCTGTGTCAAAAGCTTTACAGCGACAACATTGATGGATTCCACGATCGCACGGCGGATGGTCACCTCTCCCGAATACGTTCTTCCTGCGTTATAGACAGGGGTTCCAAAGCTGTAGGTGTATGGCTCATCGACAATTGTCGATGCAAGCGTTACCGTATTGTTTTCAATCGCGGGCGAATAGGTTGTCAGGATCTTGAAGGTCGACCCGGGCTGGCGCATCGTATACGACGCACGATTCAATGTCAGGCTTGCATCCTTATCTCCTCTTCCGCCCACCAGCGCCGCGACAAGCCCGTTCGACTGGTCAATCACAACACAGGATGCCTGCGGCTGCGGCGTAATTGTCACCCGCTCCCCAAGCACCGTGTCCCCTTCTTTGACAACAGACTCCCTGAATGCCTGTGCATCCGCTTTCGCAAGCTGCGCATCCGAATACATCATATTGAAGGAAGCGTCACGATTGCTTCTCACCCAAGCCCGAAGATGCTCATTTCCATAGTCAGAAACCGTCTTGTCCTTCGCCTGGACGCTCAGTGCATAATCGATCCCGACTTTTGTTCCTGCGGGAAAATTCCCGGGATTGGCGAATTCCTCATCACAGATTTTCTGAACCTCAGGATTCTGGGCGGAGTAGATCCGAAGCCCGCCGGAATAGACGGCCCGATACGCCTGCTGCCAGGTATAAGCAAGCTCATCCTGCAGATCCTGCATGACCTGTGCGATCAACGCATCCTGATAGAACGTATACACGGAACCGGATGTATCGACCGTAGACGCATTTTCCTGAATCCTGTCATAAACGGGATCCGCCATCGCCTCATCATATCTTGACTGGTCAATATATCCCTGATCCAGCATCGCATCCAGGACTTTTTTCCGTCTGAGCGCATTCTTTTCCGGGTTTGTGATAGGATTATAAGCGGATGGATTCTGGGTGATCCCTGCGATCACCGCATCCTCCGCAAGCGTAAGGTCTTGCACCGGCTTCCCAAAATACCGGTAGGCCGCGGCCTGCACTCCATAGCACCCCGCCCCCAGGTTGATCAGATTCAGATAGTTCTCCAGAATCTGATCTTTGGTCAGGACTTTCTCCAGCTTCACCGCCAGATACTGTTCCTGGATCTTACGCTCAAGACGTTCCTGGAAGGTTGTCTCTGTTGTCCATCCCGGAAACACACTGTTCTTGAGCAGCTGCTGTGTGATGGTACTTGCACCCTGGGAAAATGACCCCGACGTCACTCCTTTCACAAGTGCGCGCATGATCCCCACCGGGTCAATCCCATGATGTTCGTAGAACCGCGCATCCTCAATCGCAATCACCGCATGCTGAAGATCCTGCGGCACGTCAGACAGGTTGACGATCTCCCGGTTGGCATCGGGAAGCGCCAGCTTCTGTTCCCGCTTCCCCTCCCTGTTATAGATATAGGTCGCAGACTGCCCGGGGGTAAATGTGATCCCCGAAATATCCGGCGCATTCTTTACGATCGCGTTCCATCTGGCAAACGCATAAATGGACACAACGATGACAATGATCAGGAGCCCAAAGACAAAAACCTTCAGCAGCGTTGAAAAGATCCGCCCCGCAATGCTGCGCTTTTTTTTACGCTTCCGCCTTTTCACATGCCGGTCGGAAGCGGATTCATTTTCATCGTCATCCTCCCAGCGGTCTTCGTCGTTCCAACGGTTCTCTTCATTCCAACGATCCTCTTCGTTCCAATGGTTCTCTTCGTTCCAACGACCCTCTCCGTTCCAGCGGTTCCCATCGTTCCAACGACCCTCTCCATTCCAGCGGTTCCCATCGTTCCAATGACCCTCTCCATTCCAGCGGTTCCCATCGTCCCAATGATCCTCTCCATTCCAGCGGTTGCCTGTATTGCGATATCGTCCGACGGTTCCTTCATAACCGTATCCGCTCTGGTTTCCTGAATGGTCATATCTATGATCGTACATATTCCTGAAACCTCCGCTCCTTCCTCCTTTACGCCTGCTGCGATGGAGTAAATCGTTACAAGTCACGCCCCGCTGGCAGGGGTGTGGCTTGTAACAGTTAATCATGACTTGTAACTTCGGACATCAGCCAATCAGCCGTCATGTTGACGTTACATCAAAAGATATTGTAAACTGAATCCATAAATTACGAGGGAATCATTTCCTTAAGATTTTGGTATTTTTTGTGCACCTCCCTGAACTTGACGCAAAAGCGGTACCGCAAGCCTGCCTGGTGGCTGGATTTGAACAAGATCAGGAGACAGTCAGCTGCATAAGGTTCTGACGTGGTAAGGATCTGTTACAGAATAACTTGTACATCTGACTTGTCCAAACGCTCATCTGCTGCGTTGGAAAGCCTCGCCGTAGCCCGTGTCAGGACAGGTTCTGAACAGTTATCTGACGTGGAGGAAATGTGAAGATCATACTGAAGGGCGCGTGCGCCGAGATCACGGAAAAAAAGTCAAGATTCATCGCTTCTGTTGAAAGCGTCCATTCCCAGGATGAGGCGGACGGTTTTATCCAGCATACAAAAAAGCAATTCTGGGATGCCAGGCATAACTGCAGCGCCATGATTCTGGGTGAGCGAGGCGAATTCAGCCGTTCCTCCGATGACGGTGAGCCTTCCGGAACGGCAGGCCGTCCAATGCTCAGTGTGCTGGCCGGAGAACACCTGACGGATGTATGTGTAGTCGTCACGCGATATTTTGGCGGCATCCTGCTGGGCACTGGCGGGCTGGTGCGCGCTTACTCACAGGCCGTTCAGGAAGCCCTGCGTGCGTGTACGATCGGAGAGCGTACCGACGGCTTTCGCCTGCGGATCCGTACTGACTATAATGGCGATGGAAAGATCCGTTATCTCCTTGCCCAAAGGCAGCTTCCTGTGACGGATACGGTTTATACCGATATGGTCGAGACGGAAACATTTGTCCCTGATAGCACGCTTTCAGCACTGAAAGCCGAGATCATTGACAAGACGAACGCGAAGGCCGATTTTATATGTGAGGAGAAGATCCGCTATGCTCTGACAGATGACGGCCCTGTAGTGTTGTGACCCGTCTTCTATGACCTGTGCTGTAGTCTGTCTTCTATGACTGTTGCTGTTGTGACTTGTCTTCTGTGACCTGCGTTGTTGCCAACTATCATGACTGTTGAGAGAAAGACAATGGAGAAAAATAAACTTCCAATTGCATTTTTTGATTCCGGCGTAGGAGGGATCAGCGTCCTTCGCGAAGCAGTAAAGCTGCTTCCCAATGAGGATTACCTTTTTTTCGGCGACTCGGCCAATGCGCCTTACGGAACCCGCTCCAGGCAGGAAATCCTGGAACTGACCCTGGGCCATGCGCGACGCTTCTACGAACGCGGAATCAAAGCGCTGGTGATCGCATGCAACACCGCCACAAGCGCGGCGATCAATGACCTGAGGAGGATCTATACTGATATCCCCGTAATCGGGATTGAGCCTGCACTGAAGCCCGCGGCACTGATGCTCCCCCATCCAACCGTAATCGTGATGGCGACGCCGCTGACCGTGCGCGAACGTAAATTCCATGAACTTCTTGGACATTATGAGGGCAAGGCCAGTGTGATCGTACTCGGCTGCCCTGGTTTGATGGAATTCGTAGAAAATGGGACTGTTGACGGCCCTGATGTCACGCTGTATCTGAAGGAGCTGCTGACGCCTCATCTGGAGAAACAGAAGGTCGATGCCATCGTTCTGGGCTGCACGCATTATCCCTTTGTCGCTCCGGTAATCCGCCGGATCGCCGGGAACAATGTCCGGATCTTCGATGGAGGGCCGGGAACTGCACGGGAGCTGAAAAGACGCCTTGCGGCGGATCATCTGCTGAACCCATCCGCTGCTCCCGGGACTGTCACCTTTGAGAACAGCCTTCCGGAAAAGGTCAGCCTGTGCCGGAAGCTGCTGAAGGAATCGTAGGATACGTCACAATTCAACGAATGCATGTTGACTGTCTGGTGTTCCGATGTCTGCATCAGAAAGCTTTTCCGCACTTACCCCTCTTCCGTTGATCTGAATGACAGATAAGTACATGTTATTCCGTGGCGGAGCCAAAGCTGCCCGGTGAAAACGGCACCACTTCGCAGACCGTCAGAACTTTTCCGTCCACATGGTAACGGATGTCCCATCCTGCAAATGCGGTTCCATAGCGTCGCCCGGGATCATGCTGATAAGCCGGCCTGGGATCTTCCTCAAGAATGCGGACAGCGGCATGACGCTTCTCCTCCGGAAGCTTTGCAAGCAGCTCCTCCGGAAAAACCACTTCCAGATGATAGTCCTTCACCTTATCCGCAAATCCGCTGACCGCATCCGGATGGCAGTCCGCATACCGGATATATGGCTTGATGTCCAGGATCGGCGTCCCGTCCTTCAGGTCTGCTCCCAGGACATGCAGGATGGGGCCAAGCGACGCATTCATTTCAATCGATTCCAGCCTGACGCAGGAAAGCCCTATGGGATTCGGGCGGAACGGGGATCTCGTCGCAAATACCCCCTTATGCACCTTACCTCCCAGCCGCGGAGGAATCACGGTCGGTGACCACCCCGCCTTTTTATTTTCCGAGAATTCCCACAGGATCCAGATGTGCGAGAATTCCTCCAGTCCCATGACGCAGTTGGGATCCCGAAACTCCTTTTCAAAGATGACCGAAGCCCTCAGCTCCTCGATCAGAGCGCTCTGCCTTGGGATCCCGAATTTCTGAGGAAAATCACTCCTGATCGTAGCTATCGTTTTCATACTTTCCATCTGTAACTCCTTCGGATCCATAAACAATTCACTTGCGTATCCGGCCTGCAATCCAGCACAATCTGCCCGGTTTATACGTTTACAGTTTCTCACCGTTTCGTTACATTTTGACATGGAATCAAATCATTTTGTGAATAATTTGTCCGTTTCGTCTCATTACCTTTCCTTACAAAAAATGTTATAATATCAATGTACAGGTGGGATGTCAATAGGATTTGGAGATTTTCGGTTTCCAGATCGTAAACCACAAACACTACGGAAAGGAGAGTCGGATTGTACAGCATTGGTGATTATATTTCATATGGAAACAGCGGCGTTTGCGAAGTAATGGGAACGGAAGTCATGGATTCTTCCACAGGCAATTCAGCCGGGCGGGAATGCTATATACTCCGCCCGCTCCATGACAGGTCCTGCAAGATCATGACACCGGTAGACAACCAGAAGGTGATCATGAGAGATCTCATCTCGCCTGAAGAGACGAAACAGCTGCTCGAAGATATTCCACAGATTGAGACGCTCCCGGAGCAAAGTGCAAGGCAGCAGGAGATTTCCTATTCCAAAGCGCTGCATTCCGGCAGCTGCCGGGAATGGCTGAGCCTTGTGAAGACACTGAACCAGCGGATCGAATCCCGCCGGCAGAACGGCAAGAAGGTGACAGCGACCGATGACCGTTATTATAAGGCAGCGACCGAAAAGCTGGTGGAAGAATTTTCGATTGTCCTGAACATGGAAGTCGGGGAAGCCAAGAACATGCTCCTTGGTGCGTTTGAAGCACAGTGAACTTTTCTTTTTGACATTTCAGTATCACATTTGTTTTTTACAACGAAGTCCAGAGAATGACCAAATGAATCATACAGAATAGAAAGCGTGCCGTTCTTACACAGACGTCCCGCTTTTTTCTGCCCCAACCCGTTCTCCCATTCAAACCAAGGAGGTTGACTTTGTGATCCCTTTGAAAGGTAAGATCATCCCGGTGGAAGTAAAAAGCGGCGGGAACGTCAGTGCAGTCAGCCTGAATGAATATATCAGACTATTTAATCCGGCTTACTCTATTCGAATCTCCGAGAAGAATTTCGGCCTTGAAAACAACATCAAATCCGTTCCGCTTTATGCTGTTTTCTGCATCTGTGATGAATGAGGCTCTATGGAAACACTGCTCATCTGCCTTCTTGTTTCCGCCGCAGCAGTTGAAACTGGTACTACATTTGCAGATGGATTGACGGTGACGACGGGCTATGTGATTGATTTTGGCCTGTGCAATCGAATGAAATGACAAGCAAGATGGACAAGCTATTTTGGGACAGATCCTAAGCGCAGCAAGCCTGAACGGAGCAGTTCACCGTAACGGGCAAGAACCCCCCGGAGGGTCACATCCTCCGGGGGTTCGTTTGGCCATATGGAATTGCTCATCAGTTCCTTAGCTGAGTATCTTATATTCTCTCTATCACTCTTTGTCAATTTCAGGATATCATCAGTTCAACGCTTGCTGAACTGCGGAGCACGTCTCGCAGCCTTGAGGCCTAACTCGAGCAAAATCGACTTCGGAGTTCCTTGATTTTACTGGGTTTTCAGGCCTTGGGCCATCCTGTTAGCCCCTCGGTTAACTAAGCGCCTGTCCAGACAATATAGGCCCCTCTGTATTCACATTTCGAGAGCCTCATTGACGACAGCAGATAACTGTTCGGGCTTATTATACTTCACCTTTGCGTAAATGTCCATTGTAACCTTGCTGTTCTTATGCCCTGCCAGGTGCTGGACCGTTTTGGGATCGACTCCGGCGTGGATCAGGTTCGTGATATACGTGTGGCGCAGAAGGTGAGGCGAAACCTGGAAATCGATTGTATACACAATGTTCGGCCGGGTCTTGCATGTCTGTCTGCCCAAGCTCCGGCTTGAGCGTCTTCCTGATGGCCTGTCCGTTCACGTATTTGTAGAGCGTTCTTTCTCCGGTACTGCGGACCTTGATGTAGTTCCAGATCCGGGCAAACTGAGAATAGGAAAGCGGATTTTCTTCGCTGTCTGCAATCACGTATTCCGATATCGTCTTTGCTTTCTCTTCGCGGAGGCAGTCTACAAGAACCTTCGGGAAGGGGCCATCCCTCCTGGCAGACTTCGTTTTCAGCTCAGAATTGATCACCGGCCTGTTGCTTTCCTCGTGCCATGCCCTTCTCACGGAAATGTAGGGCGCGGGAGCATCGAGGAACACGCAGTCCCACTGTAGGCCGAGGATCTCCTCGCGGCGCAGCCCGGAATACAGGCCTATCATAACGAACACATAAGGCGGAAGGCCTCGGATCGTATCCAGAAGCGTTTTGACCTGAGCATCGGTCAAAGGTTCCTTTTCCTTCTTGGGAGTCCCGCCTTTTGCATTCAGCTTTTTCGTGGGATTATCCTCGATCAGATTGCATGGGCCTGACAGGGCTACTGAGTGGCCCTGATAGGGCCATTTTATGGATGGAAAAGTATTGTCGTTGAGAACTTGCATAATTTCCTAAGAGAAGTTCTCAACGAGCATCTTGACTTTGAGGTAATGAATCAGTATAATTTCAATTGAGAAGTGGAATGATATATTAGCCAACTTCTCAGCGGAGGCGTATTATGGAAATCAAACGAGACCTATATCTGAAAAAGCTGATCTCCTTTATGTGGGATGGTCAGGTCAAAGTGATTACCGGAATTCGGCGCTGCGGAAAATCCTATCTGCTGCGCACGATCTTCAGAAACTATCTGCTTGAACAGGGCGTTTCAGAGGATCATATCCTCACCTATGAACTGGATCTTGCCAAAGATATCCGTTTCAGAAATCCTCTTGAACTTGCAAAGGTCGTACGTGAGCAGGTTGAGGGAAAGGCGGATCAGTATTATCTGTTTGTTGATGAGATACAGATGTCAGATGAGGTCCCGAATCCATATAATCCAAACGGAAAAGCCATTACCTTCTACGATGCGCTGAATGACCTGAAATCTCTTTCGAATCTGGATATCTACGTGACCGGCAGCAATTCACGCATGCTTTCGAGCGACATCCTTACTGAGTTCAGAGGTCGAAGTGATGAGATCCGTGTTCATCCGCTGAGCTTTGCAGAATACTATGCTTATGTCGGAGGAGATAAGGCAGAAGCCTTTGACAATTACGCCTTTTATGGTGGCCTGCCGCTGATCCTTTCAAGGCCGGATGATACTGCAAAGATGAATTACCTTAAGACCCTCTTTTCTGAGGTATACCTTAAGGACATCGTAGAGCGAAAGAGAATCAAACGGGAAGATGTGCTGTCTGCTACCCTGGACCTTCTGTGTTCCTCTATCGGATCTCTCACCAATCCGAACAATATCGCAAGCTCTTTAAACTCCAGACAAAGACTGAATGGAGAAAATACCGTCGCTCCCAATACGGTAAAGGCTTATATCGGCCATCTTGCGGATGCCTATCTGTTTGAAGAATGCCGGCGTTACGATGTGAAGGGAAAAGATTATTTCGACTATCCGAACAAGTACTACTGCGATGACCTGGGACTCAGAAACGCCCGTATCGGATTCCGCCAGCAGGAAATGACCCATATCATGGAGAACATCATCTATAATGATCTGCGCATCCGTGGCTGCGAGGTTGATATTGGCATCGTATACGGAACCGAAAAGAACAGATCCGGCCAGACGGTTCAGGTACCCAGGGAAATTGACTTTATCGCTACCCGCGGCGGAAGGAAGACTTATATTCAGTCCGCATACGCACTTCCAACGGAAGAAAAAGCTTTCACTGAAAACAGGCCCTTCGCGTTAACCGGAGATTCCTTCCCGAAGATCATCGTGCGCCATGACATCCGCAAGCGGTGGTATGACGATAATGGTATTCTGAATATTGGAATTCTGGATTATTTACTGGACGATAGAATCATCTAAACACGAAACAAGATCCCTTGAAGTCATTAAGCTCCAAGGGATCTTTTATTTCACAGCCCCTGCGTGATCAGTGTCAGCTGCGAGATTACTGACAGCAGCTGTGTTCTGGTCATTTTCTTGTCAATGCTCTTTCCCTTCAAACCACTGGAAATCGACTTTTTACTCTCCCTCAGTTAGCCCATCTGTTAACTAAAAGAGGCCGAAAATGAGCCGAAAACCGCCGGTTAGCTCCTCGTTAACTACAAAATTTCCGTCAGAATCCGTCAAAACCTGGGATAACCCATCAAAGATTTTCGGGCATGAAAAAACCCCGGAAACGTTGATTTTTCCGAGGTTTTTTGTATGTTCGTTGGTCTCGATCAGCGCTTGCTGAACTGCGGAGCACGACGTGCCGCTTTGAGGCCATACTTCTTTCTTTCCTTCATACGCGGATCTCTGGTGAGATACCCGGCCGCCTTCAGGGCAGGTCTGTATTCCGCATCAGCCTCGAGCAGAGCGCGGGAGATCCCATGGCGGATCGCACCCGCCTGACCGGTCATTCCGCCGCCTTTAACGTTGACAAGGACGTCAAACTTATCCGTGTTCTCAGTGAGGACAAGCGGCTGGCGAACGATCGTCTTCAGTGTCTCAAGACCGAAATAATCATCGATATCACGCTTGTTGATCGTGACCTTTCCGGTTCCCGGTACAAGATATACGCGTGCAACAGAGCTCTTTCTTCTTCCAGTTCCGTAAAATCTATCCGTAGCCAAAGTTCATTCCCTCCTATCAGATCGTCATGGTTTCCGGCTTCTGAGCCTGATGCTTGTGCTCAGGTCCGGCATAGACGAAGAGCTTCTTAGCCATCTGTCTTCCGAGCGGTCCCTTCGGCAGCATACCGATGACTGCATGCTCGACAACTCTCTCCGGCTTCTTGTCAAGCATCTCACGGAGTGAAGTCTCCCTGACTCCGCCGATGTACTTGGAATGAGAGAAGTAAGTCTTCTGATCGAGCTTCTTTCCGGTTACCTTAATCTTATCGGCATTCACAACGATCACATAATCGCCTGTATCCAGGAAAGGAGTGAAGATCGGCTTATTCTTTCCGCGGAGAGTCGCTGCCACTACAGTAGCAAGACGTCCGAGCGTCTGTCCTTCCGCGTCAACCACATACCACTTTCTCTCGATGCCTGCTGCGCCTGGCATATAGGTTTTCATTATCGAATTTCCTCCATGTATCTGATTGAGCCCGACGGTGTTTTACCTCCGCCTTGCCGGTATCGATAAGCATCCTTTCCGGGGCAGGAAGATGCGAATCATCATGCAAACAGCGCGTCTTTCGACGCACACTCAATTATTATATTCACAGGCAAAGGGGCTGTCAAGCCGGATTTTCAGCCACAGATGGATCAGAATGTTACAAGTCACACCCCAGCCAGCGGAGGTGTGACTTGTTACGGTCTGCGGTGGATCGTATAAGCCCTTGCCCACGATATCCCGCCGGCAGGGGCTTTCAGCAATTACTTCTCCTTTACGTCCTTCAGCAGGCCGGCCAGAAGGTCAATCGTTTTTTCCACTCCGATCTTTCCTACATCCACAGAAAGATCATAATCATGGTAATCCCCCATCTCATGTCCGGTGTAAGCGCGATAATAGGTCTTCCTCCAATGGTCGCATCGATCCATATATCGATCCACATCCATTTTCCCGTATTCATTCAGTTCCAGCGCATGCGCCTTGCGGAATGCATGATCCGCATGAAGGAACACATCAAACGTTTTGATTCCCGCCTCCCGCAGAATGATGTTGGAGCACCGCCCCACCATGATGCATGGGTTCTTTGCAAGCTCCAGAACCACCTGTCTCTGTGCCTGGAAGATCTCATCATAAGAGCTGTTATATGCGCTTGTGCTCAGGAAGGAATTGATAAACCTGCTCCCCGCGCTCAGAAGCTCTCCTTCACGGGAGACATCTTCCTCAGAGTATCCGCTCTTCTGGGCTGTCATTCTCACAAAATCAACATCATAATATTCAATCCCCAGCCTTTTGGAAAGCGCCTTTGCAACAGAGCGGCCGTAGGCTCCATACTCTCTGCTGATTGTAATCACCATTACAGAATTCCTCCTTCAGAAATGTATTCTTAGATTCATTCATCCGATTGCGCAGCTCAAAAATCAATCATATAGCCCGCTATGCTCATGATTTTTGAGCTGCACCCCCGGATAAAAATCCTGCGCAATCTGAATAAGTTATTATGCGGCAGATCCTAAGCCTGTGCCTTTCTCCTTCCGCCCATCGTGAGCAGATAGACCCCAACCGTGATCGCGATTCCAATGATATCGGTCACGGTTCCCGGATAGATCAGCATCAGGCCTGCCGCAGCCAGCACAATCCGAAACACCGGGTTCAGGTTGGAGACCATATATCCCTCTAATGCCGCTGAGATCGCGAACATGCCGATGACGCTTGTGATGATGATCATGATAAACTCCGGCACATTGGTATCGATCAGAAGCATCGCCGGATTCAGGCAGAAGATATATGGGATCAGGAACGCGCCGATGGCAAGCTTGGAGGCATTCAGCGCAGTCCGCATGGGATCCGACTTGGCGATCGCAGATCCCGCATAAGCAGCCAGCGCGACCGGCGGCGTGATATCCGCTACGATTCCAAAGTAGAACACAAACATGCTTGCGCAGATCGCATTCAGCCCCATTCCTGTGGTCAGGATCGGCGCGCAGGTTGTCGCCATAATGATGTAGGTCGCTGTCGTCGGAACGCCCATTCCAAGGATGATGCAGCAAAGCATCGTAAAGATCAAAGCGATCAGAAGATTACCGCTGGAAATATTGACGATGACATCAATAAAGACCTGCCCTAACCCTGTCATGGTCACGACACCGGCGATGATTCCCGCAATACCGCATGCCACCGCAATGCTGAGCGTATTCTTCGCGCCGGTTTCCAGCGCGTCCAGGAACTTTTTCGGAGTCATACGGTGTCCCGGATTGAACAGGCTGACCACAATACAGAGGAAGGTAGCAATGATCGCCGCACGGCTCATGGTGTAGCCTGCAGTGATCAGATATACCAGCGCAACCAGCGGAATCAGCAGGTAAATCCTCGGCAGAATCTCCTTAGCCTTGGGAAGCTGCTCCCTCGGGATGCCTTTCAGCCCCATTCTCTTTGCCCTAAGATGCACCATCAGGAAGATTCCTGTAAAGTACAGGACAGCCGGAAGGATTGCCTTGATGACGATCTGGGAATAGGGAACACCCACCATCTCTGCCATCAGGAACGCTGCCGCGCCCATGATCGGCGGCATGATCTGCCCGCCGGTGGATGCCGCTGCCTCGACAGCACCAGCGAATTCTCCCGGATAGCCGGTCTTCTTCATCATCGGGATCGTGACAGAACCGGTCGTCACCGTGTTGCCTACCGACGAGCCGGAGACCATTCCGCAAAGAGCCGAGGAAATGACCGCGACCTTCGCAGGCCCTCCGGAGGCGGAGCCGGCGATCGTATTTGCGCACTGGATGAAGAAGTCAGAGATTCCGGTCGCTTCCAGGAATGCGCCAAAGATGATGAATAGCACGATGTACGTACTGCAGACACCTACAGGTGTCCCGATCACGCCCTCCGTGGTATAAAACAGGTTATAGATGATGATGTTCAGGGATTTCCCGACAAAAAATGCATACGCTACGAAGCAGGCAGCCACCACGATGATCGGGATGCCTGTCACCCTGCGGCAGCATTCCGCCAGGATCACGATGCCGATCACGCCAAGCCATACCTCAAGGGTCGAGATACGGATGCCATGCTTGATGATCGCCTGGCTGTTGATCACGAAATAGAAAAAGCATCCGGATCCCGCCACCGCCAGGATGATGTCATAAATCGGAATCCAATTGACCTTCTGCGGCCTTCCGCCGGATTTGCGCGCCGGGTACAGGATGAAAACAAACAGGATCACGATGCCCAAAAACAGCGGGCGGCGGATCCGCTCATCCCAGACCGCGAACAGATTCATGTAGATCATGAAAACAGAGAATGCCGCCAGGAGTACCTTGATGACAATCGCCGGAATCCCCTCCCATGGACGGACATTGGATTCCCGGTCATATTTTTTCATCAGCTCCTCGACATCCGCAGCCGAACCCACGGAAGCATCCCCCGCAGGATTCTGATTCAGAATGTCTTTCTCGTTCTTGTCCTTCATAAAAAACCTCGTCAGTTTTCTGATGATTCCGACTGTCACACCAGGGAGTGCAACAAGTCAGATTGGCTGATACATGGGTAAATGACTAATGTGGTGAAATGGATCCCATTCACAGTTAAGCTTAGGATCTGTCGCGAAACAACTTGCACATCTTGCTTGTCTTTTCATCCGATTGCACAGATCAAAAATCAATCACATAGCTTAGTATCCCTTGCATATAGAGTGTCGTGTCTACCGGTTCTTTCCTGGAGCCTCAAGAGAAAACCTCACCATGGCGTTTCTGCCGCACAGGTCACGCAGGCTGATCTCTTCACCGTCTCCCAGTGTCAAGGTATGGTCGGAAACCGTACCGACAAAGTAGACAAGGTCATCCATCTTCTTGTCAAATCCGGTGATGATCATGCTTCCGTCGTCTCCGTACTCCAGCTTCTGCCCTTCCTCGAGCTGCGTCTGAACGCCAGCGCCAAACCCATAATAAACCGTTTTGACCACATAGATCCCGTCCTTGCGGATCTCATAATGATCAATCACCGGGCTTTTATTGACGGAATGGATGAATCCGATGCTGAAGGTGTCAGATATGCTGACCGGGTAACGCGCATATACCTCGCCCGTCTTTACCGAAGAAAGAACCAGGTCAAAGTCATGCCCCTGCCCGGAGGCGACATGAAAATGCCGGTAAGAAAAAGCGGCAGTCAGGACCGCTATCAACAGGATCAGGACTGCCGCAATACTTTTTCCTTGAAATGCTCCTGCGTCAAGATGACCCGAAGCGTTCTTCTTATTCAACCTTGATGCCCTGCTCCTCGAAGTACTTCTTTGCACCCGGATGGAACGGAACGCTGATTCCCTTGACCGCGTCCTCAAGGTTCAGGAACTCGAACTTCGCATGTCCGGCGATCAGATCCTTCTGGTTGTCAAACATAGCCTTCAGAAGCTCATACACTGCATCTTCGCTCACATCGTTGGATGCAATCAGCGTCGCGCGCACGGAAACCGTGGTGGCATCCTCGCTGATACCCTTGTAGGTATCGGCCGGGATCACTGTCTCAGTGTAGAAATCATAATTCTCCTGAAGCTTCTTGATATGCTCCTCATCAAGCTGCACCAGGCTGACATCCTTCGTTGTAGCCAGATCAACGACCGCTGTGGTCGGAGCGCCTGCAACGATAAATGCCGCATCAATCTTGCCATCCTTCAGGCTGTCTGCCGAATCGCCAAAGGATGCATTCACCACATTGATATCATCAAAGCTCATATCATAGGCACCAAGGATCTGCTTGGCATTAAACTCAACACCTGAACCGGCATCGCCTACCGACACGGTCTTGCCCTTCAGATCCTCCACGCTCTTGATGTCACTGTTGCAGGTGATGATCTGAACAGTCTCATCATAGAGGCCGGCAACTGTAGAGAAGGTCTCATAAGCGCCCTCATCCTCAAACAGATCCGTTCCTGTGTACGCATAGTACATGACATCATTCTGGACGATCGCCAGATCCGCCTCTCCTACATCGACAAGCTGGATGTTCGCCTTGGACGCGCCTGTGGACGTAACCGTCAGGCTGGATTCCTTCATCACCGGATTCAGCACCGTAGCCATGACACCGCCTACCGCATAGTAGGTACCGGTCGTTCCACCGGTTCCAAGCACCAGGTTGTCAGCGGCCAATGCAGCTGTGGACACCCCCATCGCCATGCTCGCAGCCATCATGATTCCAAGAATTCTCTTTTTCATGCATACACCTCCCATTATATCGTTTTTGCCGGTTCCTTTTGCAGACTGTCAAAATGTCTGCAAATACATTTACATTTTAATGCTTTATTGTATAAAAGTCAACAATCACATCCGCAACCGTCGGTTTCGGATACAAGTCACACCATGGCCAGGTCACAGTTCACTGCCCGGCCGGGCAGGCTATGGATTGCACGAGGAGGGCATCCGCAGCGTCGGTTCTTAG
>CAMJIC010000021.1 GCA_946405675.1 uncultured Clostridia bacterium | reverse complement strand
TACACTTTCATACGCCCTCAGCAGCAAGTGCTTCGGGCTGTCCTGAACAGTTACTTCCTCGTATCATTTCGATCCGATGCCTATATTCAGAAAGCCTTCATCGGCCATCACTCATCACCGTCATCCGGATCCTCTTCCGCCTCTTCGGAAATAGAATCGGAATCGTCCTCACCCTCCGGCAGCTGCATATATTCATCCTCCGCATTCTTGGATACGGTCTCCCGCACTTTGGCGATGGAAACAACCACGTCACTTTCATTCAGCTTCATCAGCTTTACGCCGGAGGTCACTCTGCTGACCACGGAAATGCTTCCGCAGCTCATCCGGATGATGATGCCGTCCGTATTGATCATCATGATCTCATCATCCTGCTCGACTGCCATCGCGCCTACGAGATTGCCCGTCTTCTCCAGGATCCGGTAGCACAGGACGCCCTTGCCGCCCCGGGACTGCGTCTTGAATTCCTGAAGATCCGTCAGCTTGCCCATTCCTTTCTCTGAAACGATCAGAAGATAAGGAGCCGCATCCCCAATCACCATGGAGACAACCTCATCCCCGTCCATCAGGTTAATGCCGCGCACACCCATGGAGGATCTTCCGGTGGACCTGGCATCAGACTCCTTAAAGCGGATACACTGCCCGAACTTTGTGATCAGCAGAATCTCCTTCTGATTATCCGTTGCTTCAACGGAGATCAGCTCATCGTCCTCCCTCAGGCCGATGGCGATCAGTCCGTTTTTGCGGACATTGGCATACTCTGACAAAGGTGTTCTCTTGATCTGGCCGCGCCTCGTCGCCATGGTCAGATAACCATTTTCATCATACTTCTCGTCCGATCCCACCGGAATCACGGCAGACAGCTTTTCATCCGCCTGCAGCTGCAGAAGGTTCACAATCGCGGTTCCCCGCGCTGTGCGCCCCGCCTCCGGCACCTCATAAGCTTTCATCTTGTAGACGCGGCCCTTATTGGTAAAGATCATCAGATCCGCATGGGTATCCGTCATCAAAAGCCGGTCAATATAATCCTCCTTCAGGGCCTGCATGCCCTTGATGCCCCTGCCGCCCCGGTTCTGGGACTTAAAGTTATCCTCGCTCATGCGCTTGATATAGCCAAGCTTCGTAAGCGTGATCACAACATCTTCCTTCTCCACCAGATCCACCGCGTCAAACTCACCAGGATCATAGCCGAATATTGTCCTGCGGTCATCCCCGTATTTTTCGGAAATGACCAGGATCTCTTTCCGGATCACGCCGAGTAAAAGCTTCTCATCGCCAAGGATCGCGCGAAGCTCAGCAATCGTTTTCAGCAGCTGGGCATGCTCCGCCTCGATCTTGCTTCTTTCCAGACCTGTCAGAGCCCTCAGGCGCATGTCTACGATTGCCTGCGACTGCGCGTCGCTCAGCCCGAACTTCTCCATCAGGGAAGCCTTCGCAACCTGCACATTTTCCGAAGAACGGATGATCCGGATCACCTCGTCGATATTATCGAGGGCAATCAGCAGGCCCTGCAGGATGTGATCCCGCTCGAGCGCCTTATTCAGGTCATACCGGGTTCTTCTCGTCACCACCTCTTCCTGGTGCTTCAGGTAATACTGCAGCATCTCCAGAAGGTTCAGGATCTTCGGCTTATTATCGATCAGAGCAAGCATGATCACGCCAAAGGTATCCTGCAGCTGGGTATGCAGGAAGAGCTTATTCAGAATAATATTCGCGTTGGCATCCTTGCGGATATCGATACTGATCCGCATCCCTTCACGGCTGGATTCATCCGTGATTCCTGTAATGCCATCAATCTTCTTGTCACGCACAAGCGCGGCCATCTTCTCGATCAGTCTCGCCTTGTTGACCAGGTATGGAAGCTGCGTCACGACGATCCGGCTCTTCCCGTTGGGAAGCGTCTCAATGTCCGTGATCGCGCGGACACGGATCTTTCCCCTCCCGGTCCGGTACGCGTCATTGATCCCGCCCTTTCCAAGGATCATCGCACCGGTGGGAAAATCCGGTCCCTTGATGATCTTCATCACCTCGTCGATCGAGGTTTCCCTGTCTTCATTGACACGGTTGTCAATGATCTTCACCACCGCGTCAATCACCTCCCTCAGGTTATGGGGAGGAATGTTGGTTGCCATGCCGACAGCGATCCCGGTCGTTCCATTGACCAGAAGGTTGGGAAAACGGCTGGGGAGCACGGTGGGCTCCTTCTCCGTCTCATCAAAGTTCGGAACAAAATCAACCGTATCCTTGTTGATATCCGCAAGCATCTCCATGGAGATCTTCGACAGGCGCGCCTCTGTATAACGCATCGCTGCCGCGCCGTCTCCGTCCACTGAACCGAAATTCCCATGACCATCCACCAACGGATAGCGCATGGACCAGTCCTGGGCCATATAGACAAGGGCACCATAGATGGAACTGTCGCCATGGGGATGGTACTTACCCATCGTATCACCGACGATACGCGCGCACTTTCTGTGCGGCTTGTCCGGGCCGTTGTTCAGCTCGATCATGGAAAACAGGACCCTGCGCTGTACCGGCTTCAGTCCGTCCCTGACATCCGGAAGGGCTCTGGAGGCAATGACGCTCATCGCGTAATCAATGTAAGATTCCTCCATGGTCTTCTGAAGGTCTACTTCCCGGATCTGGTCAAATACTTTATCGTCCATTCTGTGCTCCCGTTTATCTGTATAGCTTCATTACAAAATGATGGAGGTGATGAATCGTCTCAATCATGTGAAGAGATCACATCATACATCCAGGTTCCTGACGCGCGCCGCGTTCTCTTCGATAAATTCTCTCCGCGGCTCCACCTGGTCTCCCATCAGCGTCGTGAATGTCACGTCGATTGAAGACTTGTCATCGTCATCCATCGATACACGCTTCAGGATCCGCTTGGCCGGATCCATGGTGGTATCCCACAGCTGCTCCGCATCCATCTCGCCAAGTCCCTTATAGCGCTGGATCTTATTGTTCTGATCCCGGCCGACCTCTGCCAGGATACTGTTCAGTTCTTCATCCGAATAGGCGTACCACACCTTTTTGTTCTTTTCCAGCTTGTAAAGAGGCGGGGTCGCCAGATAAACATGTCCCTGCTTGATCAGCTCCGGCATGAACCGGTAGAAGAAGGTCAGCAGCAGCGTCGCAATGTGCGCGCCGTCCACATCGGCATCCGTCATGATGATGATCCTGTTATAACGCAATTTTTCAATATCAAAATCCTCATGGATTCCGGTTCCGAAGGCTGTAATCATGGCACGGATCTCCGCATTTCCAAGGATCCGGTCAAGCCTTGCCTTTTCCACATTCAGGATCTTTCCACGCAAGGGCAGGATCGCCTGGGTCGCTCTTGCTCTTGCCGTCTTCGCGGAGCCTCCTGCGGAATCTCCCTCAACGATGAAGATCTCACAGTTATCACGGTTCTTGTCCGTGCAGTCCGCAAGCTTGCCCGGAAGGCTCAATCCGTCCAGCGCGCTCTTCCTGCGGGTCAGGTCCCTTGCCTTCCTGGCCGCTGCCCTGGCTCTCTGGGCCATCACGGACTTCTCGATGATCAGCTTCCCGATCTGCGGGTGCTGCTCCAGATAGATGCCAAGCTTTTCGCTCAGCAGGCTCTCCACAGCGCCCCTCGCCTCGGAATTTCCAAGCTTCTGCTTGGTCTGCCCCTCAAACTGCGGTTCAGAGATCTTGATGGAAATGATCGCGGTGAGCCCTTCCCGGATATCCTCACCGGTCAGGTTTTCTTCACTGTCCTTGAGAAGCTTCTGCGCCCTGCCGTAATCATTGAACGTCTTGGTAAGGGCATTCCTAAAGCCCGTCATATGGGTTCCGCCCTCAGGGGTGACGATATTGTTGACAAAGGAATAGGTCGACTCATTGTAGCCGTCATTATGCTGAAGCGCGACCTCCACCAGGACGCCGTCCTTTTCCCCCTCACAATCAATGATGTCATCATACAGAGGGGTCTTTCCCTTGTTCAGGTACTGCACGAACTCCCGTATCCCGCCTTCATAGTGGAACGAACGTTCCTTCCACGGATCCACACGCTCATCTGTGAGCGTGATCCGAAGGCCCTTCGTCAGAAAAGCGGTCTCCCTGAGTCTTTGCTTCAGCGTGTCAAAATCATATTCCAGGGTTTCAAAGATCGTCCCGTCCGCCATGAAGGTGACCTGCGTCCCGCTCTCATCCGGATCGCAGTCTCCAACCACCTTCAGATCGTACATCGCCTGCCCCTTCTCATACCGCTGCTGATAGATCTTCCCCTCATGGAAGACCTGCACCTCAAGATAGTCGGAAAGCGCATTGACGACCGACGCGCCGACGCCATGCAGCCCGCCGGATACCTTGTATCCCCCGCCGCCGAACTTTCCGCCGGCATGCAGCACGGTAAAGACAACCTCAACGGCAGGGCGCCCGGTCTTTTCATTGATCCCCACCGGGATCCCCCTTCCGTCATCGCGCACAGTGATGGAATTGTCCGGATGGATATGGACCTTGATGTGGGTGCAGGCACCGGCCAGTGCTTCGTCCACGGAATTATCCACGATCTCATACACCAGGTGATGCAGTCCCCTCGCGGAAGTCGAGCCGATATACATCCCAGGCCTCTTCCTTACTGCTTCAAGTCCCTCCAGTACCTGTATCTGATTCGCTCCGTATTCAGCACCTGTCTCAGTTCCCATATTCCCTCCAGAATGATTGGTCGTAACTGTTCAGAACCTGTTCTGAACAGTTACGCATCGGGCGATGCTTCGCATCCTGAATCGCCCGATGCCACTTAATCTACTCTTTCATACGCCCTCAGCAGCAAGTGCTTCGGGCTGTCCTGAACAGTTACGATTGGTCAACCGTAACTGGTTCAAAACCCGATTCGAACAGTTACCGTCAATCTTCCATTTCGCAATGATTCAGCACCCTCAGCACGAACAGCCGGAAACCCTTACATCCTTGCAGGCGAAGCGGTCAGCGGGGACGCTGAATCCTTATCACATTTGGGGAAATTATATCATACTTGTGCAGGAAATGCGAACGAAACATGCCCCTGAGAAACATGAAGGATCCTGTCGATCCTGACCGGACTGTTTTCATACTCCTCCAGTCCCGTGCAGGTAATGAAGGTCTGGATATGTCCGATGGAATCCAGGAGATAATGCTGCCTGCCCGTGTCAAGCTCGGACAGGACATCATCCAGCAAAAGGACGGGGACATCCCCCGTGGATTCCTGTACCAGCTCGATCTCCGCAAGCTTCAGAGACAATGCAGCAGACCTCTGCTGTCCCTGAGACCCGTATTTTCTGATATCGATCCCGTTGACTTGAAAGCTCATATCATCCCTGTGGGGGCCTGTACCTGTGGATTTCAGGAGAAGATCCTTGTCCCTGCCCTTCCTGACGGCATCGGCAAAGCTGCCTCTGTCCACATTTTTCTCATAACCCACATCCAGTTCCTCACGGCCTCCGCTCAGCTTCAAATGGATCGGCCTGATGATCTCCCCAAGCCTCTTCACGAATGCTTCCCTTGCGCCGATCAGGACGGATCCATACCTGACAAGCTGCTCATCCCACACATCAAGGGTTTCTATATCCTGCGGGCGGAAGGAAAGATCCTTCAGCAGCCGGTTCCTTTGCTGCAGCACCTTTGTATATCCCGCAAGGGAGGAAACATAGATCCTGTCAAGCTGGCACAGCTCCATATCCAGGAAATGCCGCCGCTGCTGCGGGCCGTTTTTGATCATGCCCAGATCCTCCGGCGAAAAGAATATGAAATGCCCAAGCCCTACCAGTTCCTGTGCCTTTCGGATCGCAGAGCCATTGATCGCGATCCCCTTCGCCTTTCCCGCTTTCAGATGCATGTCGATCCTGTAATCCGCCGACCTCTTTTTCATCACCATCCTAAGATGCGCTTCATTGGCATCAAAACGGATCATCTCACTGTCCCTGGAGGTTCTGTGGGACCTGGTCGTACCGCAGAAATAGACAGCCTCAAGGATATTCGTTTTCCCCTGCGCGTTATCTCCGTAAAAAAGGTTCGTGCCAGGAGAAAACTCCAGATCGAGGCTGTCGTAGTTGCGGAAATGATCCAGCTTAAGACTGCTGATGTACATGGATCACTTCACCGTTGTATGTAACGGTATCCCCATCATGGATCTTCTTTCCCCGCATCGTACAGACCTGAGAGTTGACCAAAACCTTCCCCTCATTGATCACAAGCTTGGCATCAGATCCCTCATCCACAAGCCGCACAGCCTTCAGAAGCTGCCCCAGCTTGATAAAATCCTCCCCCTTGCGGAGCGTAAAATCTGCCATATACAATCTCCTTATCATACAAAGTTCACAGGCAAAACCATATAGATGTACGACTGCTCTTCATCGCGGATGAAGCAGGGCGCCTTGGAATTCAGGAAGTAGATCAGGATGTCCTCATCATCAATGACGCGCAGGGCATCGAGAATAAACTTCGGATTAAATCCGATCTTCAGCTCCTTCCCCTCCATCTCGATATCCACATCATCCGACATCGATCCGGCAGAAGAACGGATCTGCAGGTTCATGCTTTCTGGCTCGATCGTCAGGACAAGGGGCCTTTTTTCTGATTCGCTCGTAAACAGCAGCGCACGGTCCACAGCGCTGGAAAGGGCAGACTTCTTCACGATGATCTTCGTCTCAAAGTCATTGGACAGCATCTGATCCACACGGAAATAATTTCCATCGATCAGGCGTGATACCACCGTTGTCTGATCCATCTCAAACAGCACGTGATTCCTGGTGAAATACAGACGTACCTCATCCTCCATCTCTCCGGTCAGGATCTTCCCGATCTCATTCATGGTTTTCCCGGGTATGATCACCTCCCGGGCATCATATGCCATATTCAGCAGGAGCCTGCGGATCGCGATCCTGTGGCCGTCCAGGCCGACAATCCGCATCTCATTTTCCCGGATCTGCACAAATTCACCGGTCATGATCTTATTCGCGTCATTCGGTGAAATGGAAAAGATGGTCTGACGGATCATCTCCCTGAGCTGGAACTGGGTCAGCGTAACAGGATCCTTCCGGTCAACGGACGGAAGCGGGCTGAACTCCGTGGCATCCTTTCCCACAATGCGGAACACGGATTTCCCGCAGGAGATCGTTGTCTGCAGGTTCTCCCTGACCTCGATCGTGACATCATCCTCCGGCATCTTGCGGACGATCTCGGAAAACATTTTCGCGTCCAGGCAAATCAGTCCTCTTTCCTCGATGATGCCGTTCACGCATGTCTCGATCCCAAGCTCCATGTCATTTGCGGTGAACTTGATCGTATCAACAGTCGCATCGATCAGGATGCAATAGAGAATATTCATCGTCGTCCTGGAAGGCACAGCCCTCAGAACGATTCCCAGTGATTTCATCAGCTCCTGTTTTGGTGCAGTAATCTTCATTCCTACCTTACCTCGTATTGTATTGATCCGGCTGCAGCTATGCCAGGTTCCAAAAGAGCCTTCTCAGCCTGCTGCCCGATCCGTTTTTCGTCTGTTCCACAACCTGGCGCGTCACGAATCTTCCACAATCGGATTGACGGCCGCGGCCAGCCAACTAAAAAACAATAAAACTCTTATTCTTATTCTTAAGGCCTGTGGATTTGGGGAAATGGCCATCCATCGCCCGTATTTTCAGGACTTTTGCTCTGGAAAAGGAGGTGAAAAGCACTGTTGTTCAAACAGGAAAACACAGATTCTTTCCACACCCTTTTTGCCTGAAGGCAGTCAGGTGACGATGCCGCTGCCTTCGGGACAAGGCGTTTTCCATTTCCTTTCCACCCTCATTCACACGGATTCACACGTTTTCTCTGTGGAAAAGTGGAAAAACCGGTGGATAAAGTGAAAACAGTCAGTCGGATGGATTGATCTTCTTTTTCAGAACATCGATGGTCCTGCGGATATCCTCATATTGCTTCATGTCGTTGTCGATCTTCTCTACCCCATGCATGATGGTGGAGTGATCCCTCTTTCCCAGTGCCTCTCCGATGGAATTGAGAGAAAGGTTCGTCATGTTGCGGCAAAGGTACATCGCCATATGCCTGGGCTGTACGATCTCAGAGTTACGCTTGGAGCCCCTGAGATCCTGGGCGGAGATGTTGAAATGCTCCGCCACGGTATTGATGATCAGGTCTGAGGTGATCTCTTTCTTCTTATCAGGAGAAATGAATTCCTTCAGCGCGTTTTCCGCAAGCTCCGGTGTGATTTCACTGTTTTCCACGCGGCTCAGCGCAATCAGCTTTGTAAGCGCACCCTCCAGCTCACGGATATTGGTGCGGATATTCGTGGCAATATACTGCAGGACTTCATTGCTGATGGCATAATGCTCCGCCTCTGCCTTCTTCTGCAGGATCGCCATCCTTGTCTCATAATCCGGCATCTGGATATCCGCAAGAAGGCCGGAGGCGAACCTGGTCTTCAGACGCTCATCGAGGGTGTCGAATTCCTTCGGCGGACGGTCCGAGGAAATGATGATCTGCTTTTCCCTGCCGATCAGGTCATTGAAGGTGTGGAAGAACTCCTCCTGGGTGGATTCCTTTCCTATAATAAACTGTATATCATCGATCAGGAGTACGTCTATGTTGCGGTAACGGTGCCGGAAGGACGTGATCAGGGAAATATTGCTGGAATTCCTGAGCGCGTCGATCAGCTGGTTGGTAAATGTCTCCGATGAGACATAACAGACAGATTTTTCCGGCTGTGTCGTAATGATATGGGCGGCGATCGCATTCATCAGGTGCGTCTTTCCCAGTCCCGGCCCGCCATAAATAAAGAAGGGATTATACATCCTTCCGGGAGAATCCGCGACGGCCACTGCCGCGGAATGGGCAAACTTGTTATTGGATCCTACGACGAAGTTTTCAAAGGTATACTTCGGGTTCAGCCCGGCATCGAGCAGCGCCATATTGAGCTTTGGGTCGATCCCGGGAAGCGCGACCTTTGCCCTTCCCACATTCTTCAGTTCCTCTTCCTTTGCATCCTCCGGAAGAATGAAACCGATCTCATATTCCGTTCCCGTGATTTCCGCGACAGCGACCTTCAGGGGGAACAGATATTTCTTGGAGATATAATCGATCCCCATCTGTCCGGTGGTGACAAGAATGATCACCGTGTTATCCCTGACATCGTGGACCCTGAGAGGCTGAAGCCAGGTACGGAACGCAACATCCGTCACATCAAACTCCAGCTTCACGCTTTGGAGGATCTCATTCCATATTTCAGTGCTGATTTCTGACATAACTCTACTGTACTCCCATGATAATCGATCCGTTTCAAAAGAACCCTGCCGGTAACTGTTCCGGGCAGGTTCTGAACAGGTACTCCTTCTGATCCCGAAAAGCAGATCAGAAAAGTGCAAATCTCTGATCATGATAAAATAAAACGGCACGATTTTCAATCAGGGAAAAAACATATATGTGGATAACTCGACCTCCTGAAAAGCCCGTATTTACAGTGTTTTCCAGAGTTATACACCAGGACAGACATGTTATCCACAGATGAATCGACTTGATTGTGTAAAATGTTACTAAAATTGTGGACAAATTTTCACAGTGGATTACCGGAGGATTCTCTGCGGATTTGTTGCAGGTTATACACCTGCCAATTTTTTAGCTTGACTGATGATAAGCTTATGCATATAATTGTAGCGATGTTTTCTCGATAGATGGCGGGATGATAGAAACCCATGAGAGATAGAGATCTGGGAGTGAAGGGGGTGTTGAACCAATGAAGATGACATTTCAGCCGAAGAAAAGGCAAAGATCGAAGGTGCATGGCTTCCGTGCAAGGATGAGCACAAAGGGCGGCAGAAAAGTTCTCCAGGCCAGAAGAGCCAAGGGAAGAAAGGTTCTTTCCGCATAAGAAGGTGGGGGAGAGTTTCGAGGCTTTGTTCGAAACTCTCTTTTCATGTGTGGTCAGGCCATCGGCACAGTCTGCATGCGGCAGGCCGGAGGCGAATCTATGATATTTTCCGAAAGTTTAAAAAAGACAAAGGATTTTTCCATCGTCTATCAGAGGGGGAGGTCCTGGGCGAACCGGACGCTGGTTCTGTATGTGCTTCGGAGAAAGGGCTCAGAAAGAAACCGTGTCGGCATATCGGTGAGCAAAAAAGTTGGAAACAGCGTTGTCCGCCATCATTTGACAAGGCTTGTCAGAGAAAGCTACAGACTTCATGAAACGGAATTTGTGAAAGGCCTGGACCTGATTGTACTGGTTCGGCCAGGCGCGAAAGAAAGCGATTTCTTTACTGTTGAACGCGCGCTGCTCTCATTGGCAAGAAGAGCAGAAATCACGGAATATAACGCGGAGAAGGGAGGAGGCCATGAAGAGATTCATGATGTGGTCCATCCGTAAGTATCAGAAGTATCTTTCTCCGCTCAAGACTACCCGGTGCCCTTATTATCCGACCTGCAGCAATTATGCCCTGGAGGCGGTTCAAAAACATGGGGCTGTGAAGGGTGGCTTACTTGCCGGATGGCGTCTTGTGCGTTGCAATCCGTTTTCGCACGGCGGCTATGATCCGGTTCCATAGTTCAGAGCAATCGAACAGCTATCTGACTCGCTGCATAAAAAGGCGCAGCGGTCAAAAACGTCAGAAAAATGACGTTTACAGATTAAGAGGAAAAGACACATGAGTTTACTTACCAAAAGCGGCGGTATTCTCGGACCGATCGCAACGGTGCTTGGATATATCATGACAGGGATCTTTGCGGTCCTTTCGGCATTGAGCCTGCCAAACATCGGCCTGACAATCATTTTGTTTACAGTCGCGATCTACATGCTCATGCTTCCGCTGACTTACCGGCAGCAGAAGTTTTCGAGGATGACGCCGCTCATGAACCCGGAGCTTACCGCGATCCGCAATAAGTATAAGGGAAAGAATGACCAGGCTACGATGCAGCGGATGAATGAGGAGACGCAGCAGGTCTACGCCAAATACGGCGTGAACCCTGCCGGATCCTGTGTCCAGCTGGTCGTGCAGATGCTGATCCTGTTCCCTCTGTACCGCGTGATTATGAATGTCCCGGCCTATGTGGGACAGGTGAAGGCAGTCTTTACGGAACTGGCCTCTAAACTTCTTACGACGGCAGGCGCTGAGAAGTACCTGCAGGACATCGCAGGTTCCATCCAGGCGACAACCATCGCGAAATCATTTACGCAGGATACGATCATTGACACGCTGTACAAGTTCCGCCCGGATAACTGGACAGCGCTTGCGGAAAAATTCCCGGATCTGAGCGATGTGATTTCCAGGACGGAAAAGAACATCGGCATGATGAATAACTTCCTCGGGCTGAACATCGCAAACACGCCGATGAATTATATCAGGGAGCATGCCTCCGTATGGTTCGTGATCGGCGCGGTTCTGGTGCCTGTTCTTGCCGCCCTGACCCAGTGGGTCTCCGTAAAGGTTTCCATGGCGGGAAATACGCAGCCTGAGGGCTCCGACCAGATGGCGGGCACGATGAAGATGATGAATAACATCATGCCGCTCATGTCTGCGTTCTTCTGCCTGACGCTTCCTGTGGGTATGGGTATTTACTGGATCATGTCTGCTGTTGTGCGTATGGTTCAGACCATCCTGATCAATAAGAAGCTGGAAAAGCAGGATATGGAAGAGATTCTCCGGAAGAATATGGAGAAGAACAAGAAGAAGATGGAAAAGAAGGGCGGTGTGACCGGCGCCCAGATCGCGCAGAATGCTGCAATCAATACGAGGAAAGTAGATGCGGAAGCGAACCTGAGCCGTGCGAAGCGCATGCAGAAGGCGGCGACAGGACTGGACGAGAGTGCCCTGACAAAGCGCAGAGATGTACGTCCCGGATCATTGGCCGAGCGGGCGAACATGGTCGCGGAGTACAATGAGAAGCATAAGAAGAAATAAAGGAACTGTTCAGGACAGGTTATGAACAGTTATGGAAGAAAGACACAGGGATGGACTGAATCGCAGTCAGATTATGTGGAGGATAGTTACCCATGAGTGAAATGATCAGGGTCAGCGGAAAGACGCTGCAGGATGCGATCACGAATGCCACCATCCGGTTTGGCGTGACCAGTGACAGAATTGTTTATACTGTGATCGAACATGAGTCAAAGGGCTTTCTGGGGCTGCGTCAGAAGGATGCCGTGATCGAAGTGCGCGTCAAGGATGAGGCGGATTTTGAGGCGGAGCGCCTGAAGATCAAGGCCCAGGAGGATGCTGCCAGGGCCATCAGGGAAGCAGAAGAAGCGAAAGAAGCAGCCGCAAGAAGGCAGCAGGAGCAGGAAACCAGGCGGAAAGAAGCAGAGCGGAAGGCAGAAGAGCAGAAGGCAGCCATGGAAAAGGCGGCGGAAGAAGAAACTGCGCACCTTGCTGCCGGGAGCGCAGCTTCAGCGGATCCCCTGGATAAAACAGGCGAAAAGCCTGTGAAAGAAGAGAGCGGCACACATGAAGAGAGTGTGCAGAGTACTCCTTCCAGGAGAAGAGAGAGGGAGATCAAACCCCTTGAGAATCCCCAGGAAGCGATCGACAAGGCGGAAGGCTTCCTCAGGGATGTCTACAGCGCGATGGGGATGGAGGTCGATCTTGTCAGCAATTATGATGGGGAAGTCCTGAATGTCCAGATGAACGGGGATGACATGGGAATCCTGATCGGCAAGAGAGGACAGACGCTGGATTCTCTTCAGTATCTGGTCAGCCTTGTCGTCAACAAGGGCAGCTCGACTTATGTGCGGGTCAAGCTGGATACGGAGAATTACAGGGAGAGACGTAAGGCTACGCTGGAAAACCTTGCGAAGAACATTTCCGTAAAGGTCAGGAAGACCAGGCAGAGCGTCTATCTGGAGCCGATGAATCCTTATGAGAGACGTATCATCCATTCCGCCCTGCAGGATGATCCGTTTGTCACGACCCACAGTGAGGGAGAAGAGCCTGACCGGAAGGTTGTTGTGACATTGAAGGCGGATGCGGATCTGGATGCCCTTGACCGCAAGTATGGGGAGAGGCGCTACCGCGGCCGCGGCGGATATCGTTCCAATGGAAGGAGAGGAAACCGCAGAGGCTACAGGAAGCGTGAGGAAGGCAGCTACTCGGAGAATACGGAGCGTATGGATCCGGTGAAGATCCCGGAAACCGGGAGTGCGGATTCTTACGGAGAATAATGCCGTGAAGATGGAAACCCGTGTGTAACTGTTCAGAATCTGTTCTGAACAGTTACACATCGGGCGATGCTTCGCATCCTGAATCGCCCGATGCCACTTTATTTTCACTTTCATACGCCCTCAGCAGCAAGTGCTTCGGGCTGCCGTGAACAGTTATGCCCGTGTACCGTTTGAAACGGACACGGGCTTTTGTAAAACATGGATGCATCAGACAGTCAGGCTTGTGTGGTTTATTGGGGGGGATAAGGACAGATGGCTGACCATCAGCTTTTTCAGGATACGATTGCCGCAATCTCCACTGCGGTGAGCGAATCCGGGATCGGGATCATCCGGATCTCGGGGCCGGATGCCATTGCCGCGGCGGATCTTGTTTATCGTTCTCCGGGCGGAAGGAGAAGGCTTCATGATGCTGCAAGCCATACCATTCATTACGGCTTTGTGCATGATGCAGCGGGCGAGATCATTGATGAGGTTCTTGTGAGTGTCATGCGTGCCCCAAGAACCTATACGGCAGAGGATACGGTTGAGATCAGCTGCCATGGCGGCATTCTTGCGATGAGGAAGGTTCTGGATGCCGTACTGCGCTGCGATCAAAGGGAAGAGGCATCATGCAGGATCCATGTCAGGGCGGCAGAGCCTGGAGAATTCACGAAGCGGGCATTTCTGAACGGAAGGATCGACCTGTCCAGGGCAGAGGCTGTCATGGACCTGATCCAGGCGAAAAATGAATTTGCCCTGAAGAATTCCGTCAGCCAGGTAAGGGGGATGCTGTTTCAGAGGATCACAGAATTAAGAAGGCAGATCCTTTATCAGATCGCGCATATCGAGGCATCTTTGGATGATCCGGAAAACCTGGATTTTGCTCCCGGTCTGGAGGAATTCAGGAAGGAACTGGAAGGATGGCAGCAGTCTTTGTCTCATCTGATCCGGACGGCAGAGGATGGAAGGCTTGCAGCTGAGGGAATCCGGACTGTGATCGTTGGAAAACCGAATGCAGGGAAGAGTTCTCTGCTGAACCTTTTGCTGGGGGAGGACAGGGCGATCGTAACGGAGATCGCCGGAACCACAAGAGATCTTTTGACGGAGACGATCCATATGCAGGGGATTACCCTGCTCGTGACGGATACCGCCGGAATTCGCGAGTCGAGGGATATAGTGGAGCAGATCGGCGTCGCGAGGGCGAAAAAATCCATTGATGAAGCTGACCTTCTTCTGTGGATCGTGGATTCTTCTGTTCCTTTAGATGAAAATGACCGCCGCGTCGCCGCTCTGCTGCAGAGGCATCCTTCCGTCATTTTACTGAATAAGACAGATTTGGAGGAGATCACGACAAAGGATCATGTCTGTGCTTTGCTGCGCGAAGAAAACATTCAATCCGATGCCAGGATGATTCCTTTTTCCGCCAGGAAGGGCAGCGGTTATGAAGAATTGACAAAGGTGCTGAAGGACATGTTCTTCCATGGAAAGCTGTCATTTAATGATGAGGTTGTGGTCACGAATACCCGCCATAAGCTGCTGCTGGAGGAGGCGCTTGCCAGCCTGAAGACCGTAGGAGAAAGCCTCGAACAGGGGATGAGTGAGGATTTCTTTTCCATCGATCTGATGGCAGCTTATCAGGCGCTGGGTTCTATCATAGGAGAAGAGGTCGGGGAGGATGTGGTCAATGAGATCTTCTCAAAGTTTTGCATGGGAAAGTAATGTGATACCGTATTTATTTCGTCAAATCGAAGAAACAGGGTAACTGTTCAGGACAGCCCGAAGCACTTGCTGCTGAGGGCGTATGAAAGTGTAAATGAAGCGGCATCGGGCGATTCAGGATGCGAAGCATCGCCCGATGCGTAACTGTTCAGAACAGGTTCTGAACAGTTACGAAACAGGAAAGAAAGACTGGATAGGATTCTGATCAGTTCCTAAGGAGGATGCCTATGGCCAGAGTGATTCTGGAAGAGTATGTGGATGTGGTAATCGTCGGGGCTGGACACGCGGGCTGTGAAGCTGCGCTGGCCTGCGCAAGGCTTGGACTGGAAACGGTATTATTTACCATGAGCGTGGAATCCATAGCCATGATGCCATGTAATCCGCATATCGGCGGAAGCTCTAAGGGGCATCTGGTCAGGGAGATCGATGCGCTGGGTGGCGAGATGGCAAGATGCATCGACCATACCTTCCTGCAGAGCAGGATGCTGAACCGGTCAAAGGGACCTGCCGTTCATTCCCTGCGCGCGCAGGCGGATAAGGCTGCTTATTCAGCGCGGATGAGACGCACACTGGAACGGCAGGAACACCTTCAGATCCGGATGCAGGAGGTAACGGGGATCATTACGGATGAGACCGGAACGCTTACAGGAGTTACAACGATCTCCGGCACCATCTGGCATTGCAAGGCTGCGGTTCTGTGCACCGGAACCTATCTGAACGCAAGATGCATTTATGGTGATGTTTCGATCCCGACGGGGCCGAATGCAATGCAGGCTGCAGGTCATCTGACCGATTCCCTGAAGGAGCATGGCATAGAGATGCACCGGTTTAAGACAGGAACACCGGCAAGGATCGATGGAAAGACGATTGATTATTCAAAAATGACCCGTCAGGACGGGGATATTCCGGTGATTCCATTTTCCTTCGAAACTGATCCATCTGAGGTTCAGATCGATCAGGTTCCTGTATACCTGACCCATACGAATGAACAGACGCATCAGCTCCTGAGGGAGAATCTGGATCGTTCTCCTCTTTATTCCGGGAAGATCAAGGGAACAGGCCCCAGATATTGCCCGTCCATTGAGGACAAGGTGGTACGGTTCTCAGAGAAACCATCCCATCAGGTATTTGTTGAGCCTCAGGGACGTGATACGGATGAGATGTACATCGACGGTATGTCGAGCAGTATGCCTGAGGATGTTCAGGTGAGAATGTACAGGACGGTTCCTGGACTTGAGCATGCCAGGATCGTAAAGCTGGCATATGCGATTGAATACGACTGCATCAATTCCCTTCAATTGACTGAGACCTTTGAATTCAGGAAGATCCATGGCCTGTTTTCAGCCGGTCAGTTCAATGGGAGCTCCGGATACGAAGAGGCTGCCGCGCAGGGGCTGTATGCCGGAATCAATGCCGCCATGAAGATCCTTGGAAGAGAAAGCCTAAGGATCGACCGTTCGGAAGGGTACATTGGTGTTCTGGTGGATGACCTGATTACAAAGGAAAACAATGAGCCTTACAGGATGATGACCTCACGGGCCGAATACCGTCTTTTGCTTCGGCAGGATAACGCGGATATGAGGCTTCTTGAAAAAGGCTACCGGGCAGGTCTTGTTCCGGAGAACAGGTATCAGAGATTCCTGGAAAAGAAGCGGCGGATTGAAGAGGAGATAATGAGGATCAACAAGCTGACGGTGGGTGCATCCGCTTCTGTCAATGAATTTCTGTCTGCTTCCCGCAGTACGCCTCTGAGTACGAGTGCAACCATGGCGGAGCTGATCAGAAGGCCGGAACTTGATTATCAGAAAACTTCCGCCATCGATCCGGACAGGCCATGCCTTCCTGAGGATGTTCAGGAAGAGGTTAACATTGAAATCAAATATGAAGGATATATCCGGAGACAGAAAAAACAGGTCGATCAGTTTCGCAGGACGGAGCATATGAGGATTCCGGAGGGAATCGATTATGATCTTGTGCCAAGTCTGAGAAATGAAGCAAGGCAGAAACTCAAGGAGATACGTCCTGCATCGATCGGGCAGGCGTCCCGCATTATGGGGGTCAATCCGGCGGATGTCTCTGTGCTGATGATCTACCTCAAAAGGAATTCCTCAATCTCTCAAAAATAGAAATCATTATATGATAGGACAGACGGAGATAAACAATGTCTGAAATATTGACAAACTACGATATTAAAGGTAATTATCCATCGATACTGATCGATGGATGCAAAGAACTTGGTATCTCACTCTCTGACAGACAGACCAGTCAGCTGGTTCAGTTTTACAGGATGATGTACGACAGGAATCAGGTGATGAACCTGACTGCGGTTACAGAGTGGGATGAGGTACAGACGAAGCATTTTCTGGATAGTCTGCTTCTGATCAAGGTTTTGGATCTTTCCAAAAAGATGAGTGTGTTGGATCTTGGCACCGGCGCAGGCTTTCCTGGAATACCGCTTAAGATCGTTTTTCCTCATCTTGATTTTGTTCTCGTTGATTCCCTGAACAAAAGAGTAGGCTTCCTGAATGAGGTGATTACAGCTCTCGGTCTTACGAATATCCAGGCGCTGCACGGACGCGCGGAGGATCTGGGAAAGAGGAAGGAGTACAGGGAATCCTTTGATCTGGTCGTATCCCGCGCCGTGGCAAACCTGTCTTCTTTGAGTGAATATTGTATCCCATTCGTGAGAAAGGATGGATTTTTCATCTCCTATAAAGCGGCACAGATTTCAGAGGAGGTACGCAGGGCGGAAGCAGCAATCAGAATTCTTGGGGGAAAAGTGAGTGAGGTAATGACGGTTCCACTTCCCGGAACCGATATGGAACGGTCCTTTGTTGTGATCAGGAAAGAGAACAGAACACCGTCCAGGTATCCAAGAAAGGCAGGAACTCCCTCGAAGGAACCCCTGTGAGACTGATCAAAACGATTGGGAACAACAGTATGCATTTAGTAGGCGTCGTGGCTTTCTGAAGCAGATAACGGAAAACCAGAAAAGCAATATGCATAAGTTGATTTGCAGCAGTTCCTTATTTTGAACAATTGAAGTCATGCCCAATAAGCAGGCTTCTATTTTTAGGTCTTTCATATTGGTATGAAAAGAGCGTGCTGAAAGAAGATTTGATCCTCTCAGCACGCTCTTCAATTATTGGTACTGCAACCTTTTTCAATTGACAATCATCAATATTGTTAAAGGGTATCATCAGGACAGATCCTTAGTCTTATTCAGCCTTTTTAACCTCGTCGCAGTGCTTATTGGTTACAAGTCACACTCCTGCCAGCGTTTCTGTTCACTGCCCGGCTGGGCAGGC
>CAMJIC010000020.1 GCA_946405675.1 uncultured Clostridia bacterium | reverse complement strand
AGGATGCGAAGCATCGACCGATGCGTAACTGTTCAGAACGGGTTCTGAACAGTTACAATATGAATAAGAGTTGGGAAAAATGAAAATGGAGGTAAAGGCATGGAATTCAAAGAAGTGATCAAAAGACGTTATTCGTGTAAGAAGTACAGTGGCAGGCAGGTAGAGGCGGAGAAACTGTCTTCGATCCTTGAGGCGGGCCGCCTGGCTCCCACGGCGAAGAACCTGCAGGAACAGCATGTATATGTCCTTCAGAGCGCGGATTCGCTTGCGAAGATCGATGCGGTGACGCCTTGCAGGTACGGAGCGCCAACCGTTGTTGTTGTGGCTTTTGACAAGAACAATGTCTTTACATATCCAGGCGGTAAGCGGGATTCCGGAGTGGAGGACGCAACGATCGTAGCAACGCACATGATTCTTGCTGCGGCGGATGAGGGCGTGGACAGCTGCTGGATCAACTTCCTGGATCCGGAGAAACTGGCGCAGGTTCTGGGACTGCCGGACAATGAGGAAGTGCTTATGGTGATGGATCTTGGATACGCCGCAGAAGGGGCAGGCCCTCTTCCGAATCATGAGAGCAGGAAGGATCTGAGTGAGACGGTAATGCATATGTGAACGTCATATGCCTTGAAGATCCTTTTTGGTAAGAAAGGGATGACTAAGCATGGCTAATATTTCTGAACCGCATCGCTGGCCCCTGGCGCCAGGGGGGCGCATGCCTGTGCCTCCCGGCGCAGGCCGGCTCCAGAACCGGACACAGCAAAGTGAAGCCGTACAGAGTGGAAATGTCTCCGCATATATGGACTGGAGAGGGGATATTCCTTTTTCGGTGGATCCATTCAATGAGGTTGACAATCTCCTCCTGTCATTGTTTTCCTATGCAGATCTGGAAGGCGTTGCTTACGAGGGAGAAGAGATTACGCTGGATGATGCGTGCCGGAGATACTTTTCGATCCATACCAGGGAAGAGATCATGGCGCGTACATCTTACGTAAAAATGGTGCCGTTCCTGATGGAAAAGGCATCCGGATTAAGGCGGTATGCCGGGATCAGGCTGCATCATTACGTGAACGTTATCAATGCTGACGCGACGGAGCAGATGTCGGCTGTCACGTTTGACCTGGAGGACGGGACAAGCTATGTGGCATACCGGGGGACGGATGGCTCCATTGTCGGATGGAGGGAAGATTTTAACCTGGCCTGGCTCAGGCAGTCGAGCGGCCAGAAGCATGCGGTGGAATATCTGAATCAGGCGGGCGAAGTAAGCGGCAGGGATCTCCGTGTGGGCGGGCATTCAAAAGGAGGCAATTTCGCGGTCTATGCAGCGGCATTCTGTGACGAGTCTGTCAGAGACCGGATCCTGGAGGTGTATACGAATGACGGGCCTGGCTTTATTCGGGAGGTGGCGCAGTCTGATCAGATGTCCTCCATCCAGCCAAAGATCCGAAGCATTGTACCGGATGAATCTTTGTTTGGATTGCTCATGTACGGGCAGTATGGACATGAGGTGATCACAAGCAGTGCCAGGGGCGTTCTGCAGCATGATGCGCAGACCTGGCAGATTCTGGGAAACCATTTTGTGCGCGCCGAGGGATTGAGGGGATCAAGTGTCTTGCTGAACCGGATCCTGACGGACTGGATTGAAGATGTTGAGATAGACAAGCGCAGGCAGTTTGTGGATTTTCTTTTCGATGTGCTGGAAACGCCCGGGGTGGATACGTTCGCAAAACTGCGTGAGAACAAGGCCCGGAATCTTGCTGAGCTGATGAAGACAGCAAGGGGGATGGACAAGGAACGGCGGGATGAGTTTTTTGAAGTGCTGTCTGTCTTGGTGAAAAACAGCAGAAATACCTTATCGGAAGAACTGAAAAAGGGAATGGGAGAAAACCGGAAACCTTTGGACGGATCATGAGAGGCTGCCCGCATCGCGAGAATAACTGCGATGCGGGCAGCTTTTCAACAAAACAGGGTTGTCAGTCTGGAACGCCATTTTCTGAATGATAAAAACCATCGTGCCCAATGTGAACACAATAAGCAGCATACTTATAAACATCGTGAATTGTCGTCTTAGCATCATCGTACTCCTGAATAAAAATTTGTTATAAGATACCCATGATGCTTTATTATAGCACGTAAAACGCATTTTTGATTGTTCACATAAGAACTTTCCTGTATAATTTCCTTGAGGGATTTCCTCTGCGGATGGTGCTTCTGCGAACTTTCAACTTCGAGGAGACGAGTTTTCCCGGAGATCATACCGAGAGCGGATACCGGCTGGAGCAGGCTGAATAGGGGAGGAAAATGAGGAACTGACAAGAAAGGAACTGACAATGAAAAGAATGACGGAGGAAATGATGAAAAGAACGTTTGGCTTGTTTGTGGTGCTGGCAATGATCCTGAGCTTTGCGTTTCTTACCTTTGCAGGGGAGACGGAAATGGAGGACGCAGGACTATCCATGGTGGACAGTATGGTTGCGCGCCTGAAGGACAATCCCCGCAAGATCGTCTTCACGGAAGGCACTGACGAGCGCATCCTTGAGGCCTGCGCGCGCCTGAAGAAGGAAGGCTTCCTGACGCCTGTACTCATCGGCAATGTGGATGAGGTCAATGCGGCGGCAAAGGAAGGCGGGTTTGACATCGAAGGGCTGGAGATCATCGATCCTGCAGCTTATCCCGACATGGATAAGCTGGTGGATGACTTCGTGGAGCTTCGCAAGGGGAAGGCAACAGAAGAGCAGGCCCGTGAGATGCTCCTGAAGCCCAACTATTTCGGCACCATGCTGGTCAAGGAAGGCCTTTATGATGCCCTTCTGGGCGGCGCGACCTATTCCACCGCAGACACTGTGCGCCCTGCGCTTCAGCTGGTCAAGACACGGGAAGGGGCAAACCTGGTCTCATCCTGCATGATCCTTGTCCGGGGCGATGAGAAACTCGCCATGGGCGACTGCGCGATCAATGTTTCCTATGAAGACAAGCTGGACGATCAGGGCAATGTGGTTCTGAGCGCGGCTCAGCAGGTGGCGGAGGTCGCCATCGAGACCGCACGCACTGCAAGGCTCTTTGGCATCGATCCTGTGGTCGCCATGCTGTCTTATTCTACGAACGGCTCCGCCAAAGGCTCCGGCCCGGATATGATGCGCGAAGCTGCCGCCATCGTCAAGGAGACGGATCCGGAGCTTGCCTGTGACGGAGAGATGCAGTTTGACGCTGCCTTCGTTCCTGAGGTAGGAGAGCAGAAGTTCCCGGGCAGCCCGGTGGCAGGACATGCCAACACATTCATTTTCCCGGAAATTCAGTCCGGTAATATCGGCTATAAGATTGCGCAGCGCCTTGGCGGATTTATGGCCATCGGACCGATCCTTCAGGGACTCAACGCACCCATCAACGACCTCTCCCGGGGCTGCAACGCCGAAGAAGTCTACCTGATGAGCATCATCACTGCGGCGCAGAGCGTTTCATAGGCCATTGCACAGAGCGTTTCATAGGCCATTGCACAAAGCGTTTCTCAGGCCGCTGCACAGAGTATTTCATATGCAGCGGCACAGTAACTGTTCAGGGTGTGGCATATTGTTGGTGTGACATATTGTCATAGAAAAGATCGGGAAGAGAAGCAGAAACCGGTTTTTTCTATGGCATTTTATTGTGTTTGCAGGTATAATGCATGACTTGGGGATGTTTTGATTTTACCCGTTTTCACAGGTTTGGAAATCTTTGCTTCCCCGAAAATCAGTTGCAGGCCGCTCCGGTGGCAAGGGTGAGGCTTGTAACGAAATATATGCCGGGGACGTATATCAGGGTCACGGATCCGGCATGGATAACAGTCAGGTTAAGCAAAGCATGGATGGGAGGATTTTATGAATCCGGGTATTAACAGGAGGTTGCAATGGTAAAGTTATTGTTCAAACACATGAACGCAAAACAATGGATTGGAACCGTTGTGATATTGGGACTGACGTTCCTTCAGGTTCTGTTTACGATGCAGATCGTAGTGAACATCAGTGTACTGACGGCAGCAGTCCAGTCCAGCAAGGAAAAGGGCGTGGACGAGATATGGCGGTATGGCTTTTATATGATCATATGCGCAATCCTTCTGGCTGCGGTTGAGGTGATCATCCGGTTTGTCGCCAGCGCTACTGCCAGCAGCTTTATTACGAATCTCAGGCAGAAGCTGTACGAGAAGGCTAATGATTTTTCGATCGCGGATTTTGCCTCGTTTTCAACGGAGTCGTTGATCACAAGAACAACGAATGACATGCAGAATGTCCATCTTGCGTGGCTGACATTCCTGAAAACAGCCTTTGTTGCCCCGATCACCATGATCTGGTCGGTCATTCTGCTCATGCAGTATGCCAATCGTTCCCTGACGATTGTATCCGCGGTATGGCTGGTGATCCTCGTCGTAGCTGTCGTGATCCTGCTGATGCTGATCACACCGAAGTATAAGGTGGTCCAGACCCTGACGGACGCCTTGAACATTTCTTCCAGGGAGAACCTGACAGGCGTCAGAGTTGTCCGCGCGTTCAACGCGGAAGCGTATCAGGAAGGCAAGTTTGAGAAGGTCAACGAGGATTTCACCAAAGTACAGATCTTCACGGGCCGTGTGGTAGCGATCTTCAGCCCCATCGTCACCCTTGTCATGATGGGACTTTCCCTGTCGATCCTTTGGATCAGCGCTTATGTCTTCAACGGCATGGACATGCAGGAGGCTATGGGAGCCTTCAGCGCGACGAATTCCTTTGTCATGCTGGCAAACCAGATTGTCATGTCCTTCGTTTTGCTTGTGACACTGATCATGATCTGGCCGAGAGCCGGCGTCAGCGCAGGCCGTATCACTGAGATCATGACCCATGATGTGTCGATCGTGGATCCGGATCATCCTGCCGAATTCACCCAGAAGGGCACGATCGAATTCAGGAACGTGGGATTTACCTATCCGGGCAGCGGGAAAGAGGCTGTGTCCGGCATCTCCTTCAAGGTGAAGCAGGGTGAAACGATCGCTTTCATCGGCGCAACCGGAAGCGGTAAATCAACCATTATCAATATGATCCCGCGTATGGCAGACTGCACTAGCGGTGAAGTGCTTGTTGACGGCGTCAATGTAAAGAACGTCCGTCAGGCGGATCTGAGAGGACGGATCGGATATGCGCCTCAGAGAGGCTTCCTGTTCAAGGGCAACATCAAGGAGAATATTGCCTTCAGCAACCCGGAGATGACCCTCGCTGATGTCAAGTGGGCAGCGCAGATCGCTGATGCGGACAGCTTTATCACCAAGAAGAGGAATGAATATGAGTCAGAGGTGGCCCAGGGAGGCACGAACTTCTCTGGCGGACAGAAGCAGAGGCTTTGCATTGCAAGGGCGGTGGCCTGCAAGCCGGAGATCCTGATCTTTGACGACTCCTTCTCAGCGCTGGATTACAAAACCGATAAAACGGTCAGAGCCCGTATCAAGGAACAGCTTCCTGACGCAACCAGGGTGATCATTGCGCAGCGTGTCGGCACCATCATGGATGCGGATCAGATCGTTGTCCTGGATCATGGCCAGATGGTTGGGATCGGCAAGCACTACGACCTTGTAAGGAATTGCCCTGTCTACCAGGAAATTGCATTTTCGCAGCTTAGTAAGGAGGAGTTAGGATTATGAATACAAATACAAATGCTCCTGCGAAAGAGAAAGGCAAGATGGGGAGCCTGGTGAAGGCCTTTAAGCCCTTCTATGTGCCTTTCTTTATAGCCATTGTTTTGCTTCTGATCTCTGTGATCTGCACCATATTGACGCCGGGTTCCATCCGCAGCCTGACCAATGAGATCTCTCCGGTAGGAAAAGAGGCGGTGGATGGCAAATTTGTCGTTGACATGGCCAATGTGGGCAGTATCGGCATGCGGATCGTTCTGTTTATCGCGGTCTCGTTCATTACGAGCACCATCTCCGGGTTTATGCTCAACACAACGATCCAGAAGTTCTCCAAGGGGCTGAGGCGTGATATTTCGAGGAAGATCAACAGACTCCCTTTGAATTATTATGACACCACCCAGACCGGTGATATCCTTTCCGTCATTACCAACGACGTGGATACCCTCAGCACATCCCTTCAGAACAGCGTAGGCATGCTGGTGCAGTCAGGTGTCCTTCTGGTGGGCGTGCTGATTGCCATGTTTATCGCCTGCTGGCAGATGGCGCTGGCCGTGTTATGCTCCCTTCCGGTCATGCTGATCATCATCGGCATTACCTTTAAGGTGGCTCTGCCGCTGTTCAATCAGAACCAGATGGTCCTGGCAGATGTCAACGCCAGGGTGGAAGAGAATTACTCCGGACATCTGATCATCAAGGCCTTCAATGCGGAGAGCAGGAAGATCGGAGAATTCAGGGAAGAGAACAACCTTCTGGGGAAGATCCTCTATAAGTCCCAGGGAATCGGCGGAATGGTTGAGCCGGCGATGTCCTTTGTTTCCTACCTGACTTATGCGGCGGTCCTGATCGTTGCGGGTATTCTCTTTGCGAAGGGATCCATCCCGGACATGGGCGTGATCACCGGATTCCTCGTATATGTGGCGCTGTTCCAGGAGCCTCTTGCGCAGATCGGGCAGGCGAGCAGCACGATCCAGCTTGGCCTTGCGGCATGCAATCGTGTATTTACATTCCTTGAGCAGGAAGAGCTTCCTGATGAGAGCGGCAAGAAGGAGCTTCTTGACCACAGCCACATCCGCGGCGAAGTGGAGTTCGATGACGTATGCTTTGGCTATGATCCGAAGAAGCTGACCATCAAGAACTTCTCCTGCAAGATTAAACCCGGCATGAAGGTCGCCATCATCGGTCCCACCGGTGCAGGCAAGACAACGCTGGTGAACCTGCTGATGCGCTTCTATGAAGTGACCAGCGGTGATATCAAGGTGGACGGCGTGTCCATCAAGGATATGTCTCCCCAGGAGCTTCGGACTGTGTTCGGCATGATCCTGCAGGAAACCTGGGTCATCAACGGCACGCTCCGGGAGAATATTGTCTACAACCTGAAGGATGTGGATGAGAACAGGCTGAAGGAGATCTTGGATGAAACGAACCTGAGCCACTATGTATCGACCCTTCCGCAGGGAATTGATACCGTCATTCAGAAAGAAAGCGCGCTTTCCGCCGGACAGAAGCAGCTGGTTACCATCGCAAGAGCGATGACGGAAAATGCGCCGATGCTCATCCTGGATGAGGCAACCAGTAACGTCGATACGAGAACGGAGATCCTGATCCAGAAAGCAATGGATACATTGACAAGCGGCAGGACAAGCTTCGTGATCGCCCACAGGCTTTCTACGATCAAGAACGCGGATCTGATCATTGTCATGAAGGATGGTAATATCGTAGAGACCGGCAACCATGATTCACTGATGGCGACTGGCGGCCTGTACAGCGAGATCTATAATTCTCAGTTTAACTGATCATAGTTAATGACGGATTCACCAGAGCGAAACCCTGCCGGAGTAGTGTGTCGGCAGGGTTTCTTTCAGACTTCACCGGATAAACAATCCAAAAGTAAGAAATGAGGACGGGAAGATGATGAAAGAGACTTCTGAAAAGAAGCCCGCAAGAAAAGTATTCTCAATCAAAGAACGTTTTTCTTATTGGTTTGATAATAAAATGGCCAAGGGCTCCCTTGGTTTTATACGGATCCTGATCATTATTTCCGTGATCCTGGCAATGTTCATGGGTGGGCTGATCATCCTTTTTCGCTTTAATGAAAAAGGAGAGGTTGCATCTGTCTACTGGGACAGCATGGCAAACCTGATCAACGCAAGTATGCCTTATTTTGGGGATGGAAGCCCAGGATATCTGGTCATGATGTCGATCGTCGCAGTTGCCGGACTGCTGTTCACCAGCGTGCTGATCGGTATCATCACCAGCGCGATTGAGGAGAAGATTGACAGCCTGAAAAAAGGGAATTCTTCTGTGGTGGAGAGGAACCATATCGTCGTGCTGGGTTTTTCTTCCGGTGAATATACGCTGTTGAATCAGCTGATCCTCGCGGCCGGAAGAAAACGAACCTGCATTGTCATAGCGGATGATGCAGAGCGGGATGTGATGGAACAGGAGATTTTTGAAAACATCGAATTGCCGCGGAATGTCAGGATTGTATGCAGAACTGTTGACATCACCGATCCTGTATCCATCGAGAAATGCAGCGTCGAGACATGTAAGGCAATTATTGTCAGCCCGACAGACGACATAAAAACACTGAAGGCCGTTCTGGCGGTATCTGTTCTTCTGGAAGAGAAGAAGGTGCCGGAAACAAGTATCAGCGCGATCATTTCCAGGGAGGATTACCGGTTCCCGCCATCCCTGGCGCAGGCACATCATATTTCCACTCTTCCCACCGACCGGATCATCGCCAAGATGATCGCGCATTCCTGTACGCAGACAGGCCTTTCCGGGGCGTTCAGGGAATTGTTCAGTTTTAATGGCTCGGAATTCTATCTGATCCATCTGAAAGGGATCGATGGATTATCCTTCCGGGAGCTTATGGTACGGCTGGATGATGGCGTTCCTGTGGGCATCCTGCGGGATGGGAAGGCTGTATTGAATCCGGGCGCTGATCAGGTTCTGCGTGAAACGGACAAGGTTCTGGTGCTTTCGGAAGAAAGGGATTCAGCCAGGCTGGAGAAGGCACCTTCCCGCCTTCAGATCAAAGAGATCCCTGACAGGCCGGAGCCGGAAGGGCATACAGCGGTCACCATCGTCGGACACAATGAGATGCTTCCTTTGATCCTTCAGGAACTGCCGGAGAATGTTTTACAAGTGAATCTCATCCGGGAAGAGATCCCTGAAGAGGAGAAGGAGGCGTACAGCAAGGAACAGGATGTGCTCAGGGAGATTGCTTCCGGGCGTCATATGAAGCTTGCTTTTTTCCAGAATGATAGTTTTTCAGAGACGGAGGTGCTTGAATTAGCGAAGATGGCAGAGCATATCGTGATTCTGAATGATCATGATAAGGGAACGGAAGAAGCGGATCTGGAAGTGATCTTCCTGCTTCTGGTCCTTCGGGATTTTCGAAAGAGGTACGGATTAAGGTATAATATTACAATTGAGATGCAGGAAGAGCATACGCAAAGGCTGGTGGGATATGGAGATCATACCGATTACCTGGTATCCTCGAGCATGTCGTCGCTGATCCTGGCCCAGCTTGCGGAGAACCCGGAACTGTTTGATGTATTTCAGGAGATCCTTTCCAATGAAGGGAATGAACTGTACCTGAAGAATGCAGGAAGACTGGGAGTGACAGGAAAATATACGATCCGGGAGCTCCGTTTAAGCGTCCTGCGGCAGGGATATATCTTCCTTGGAATCCTGGATGAAGAAAAAAACAGTCACTTTACTCTTTCACTGAAGGAGGAAGTGACGCTGAGTGAGGAAGACCATCTGATCGTTCTTGGGGAAGACGGATGATCTCAGGCTGTATATCATCCGTACTCCGCAGGTCTGAAGCTGCTTCAAAGGTTCGATTCACGGTTGCAGGAAACGATGAATGATTATTCCATCTTGTCACATGTGGTTGAACTGAAAAGGGGGAATGCGTATAATCTCAATCGCTTTTGTCAGTTGTAAGTGAGAGAGAAGACCGGGGGAATCCGGTCAGTTGAAATGGGTTTTTGATGGAAATGAGTAAGAAAGAAAGGATGGGGATTTCCGGATTCAGAGGATGGCTTTTTCCGGTGGTAAGCCAGAATAGCCGGGAAGAGATCATCCGGATCAATATGCGTCTGATCAGGAATGTCAGCACGCTGTTTCTGTGCCTTACCACCATATTGCTGGTTGTCTATGGGATCTTTTACGCCACCCTGGGATCGAAGCATTCCCTGGCTTTGTTCAGCCTCATCGTATGTGTCAGCCTGTTTGCCTTTGTCAGTGTCATATCAAGGCGATGGGAGAAGGATCCCTGCGCTGCCTCCAGGAAAAGCACATCCCGGCTCATGGAACTGCTTTACTGGCTGTTCTCCGGCTGGGGCATCGTGGTTTCCTGGAGGATGTACGTGGGAGGCAGCCAGATGATGATCATGGATACGGTGCAGATCGGATTCATGCTGCTGGTGTGCTGTTACCCGGCCTGGGGGGTCTTACGGATCCTGATAAGCTATACGGTCCTGCTGGTCCTTATGTTCCGTTCAGATGGCCTGGCCTGGATCAATCCTGCTGTTTATGGCATGATGATCGTTATGATCTGTTTTGGCGTCGTCGTGAGATATGGAATGGAGCTGCGGAATATCGAGATGGTGCGGGACATCCGCAGGTACGCGAAAAGCCTGGAGCACAGCTCCAGCCATGACGCGCTGACAGGGATGAAAAACAGGACTGCGCTGCGCGAGGACTTTTCCTCCTACTGCGGAAAAAAGGTATGGGTGGTGATGGCGGATGTGGATCATTTCAAGCGATACAATGATACCTATGGGCATGAGGCCGGAGACCGGATCCTGGAGGCCTTTGCTGAAAAGGTCACGGATTTCTTCGGGGAGAAGAGCACATACAGGTATGGCGGGGATGAATTCCTGATGATCGTCGAGAACATCACGGTCAATGAAGTATCCTCTTTGCTTATGGTATGGGCGGATGCGATCCGCCGGATCCGGCTGCCGGTTCTTCCGCAGGAGGAAAGCTTCTCCTGCAGCTATGGATACGAAGGGGGAACCCCTTCCAGCGAGGAAGAGCTGCGGAAGATGATCATCCAGGCGGACAGGAAGCTCTACGTGATGAAGGGAAGGCGCTGAACGAAACTGTGTGCCGGTGACACGCGTTTGGCACCGGCCGACTGGAGGGTGTGACTTGTAACCTGGCGTGTGATTTATTACGATTTCATAGATGTGTTTATGGTTTTCTAACGTTTTTCTGAGTAAAATAGATCTTGTGCGTAACTGCTCGGGACAAGTTTTGAACAGTTGCTCTTATGTGTTCTGAAAGATGGTTCAGGCTGTCTGCTGCCGGCAGGCAGCGAAGAAGTGATTGGAGAGGATTGAATAGGTTATGCCCCAGAATAAGCCAAAAAAAGTCATTCGGGTCAGCTATGGAATCTGTTTCTGGCTATTTATGATCGCAAATCTTGGAGGACTGTTGATCGAGGGATTCTTCTGTCTGTTTGCGTATGGAAAATGGGAGTCCCATGTGGTGACGATGTGGGGGCCGTTCTGCCTGATTTATGGGTTTGGAACGGTAGGATTCTACCTGGTGGCTGCCGCGCTGCAAGGAAAGGGACTATGGCTGGAGTTTCTCGGCCATGCCCTGGTCGGTGACGGCCTGGAAGTGATCGGAGGATTGCTTCTGGAATTCGGACTGGGGATGCGTGCCTGGGATTACTCCGAGCATTTCCTGAATTTCCGTGGCTATATCAGCCTGAGGATGACCATTGTCTGGGCGATCATCGGTTTTTCTTTCGGACGGTTCTGCCCGCTGATCAGCAGAGGGCTGTCGCATTTTGAGCACGGGATATACAGGGTGCTCATCATCGTCCTATCAGTTTTCATGCTGGTCAATATGGTATTCACTGCGATCTGCCTCACGCGGTGGAGCAGGCGTCATTATGGGGTCAAGGCTTCGAATGCATTCGAGGAATTTCTTGACAAGACGTATGATGATGACTATATGGCAAAACGGTTTATAGAATGGCGTTTTCTTGACGAGGCGCATTCCTGACGAACCGTTGCAGGATATATCCCGCCGGTGGGCGGGGTGCGGACTGGAATGGCTGATACGCCTGCATTTCCGCCGGAACGGGTTGCATCATCACGTAATTAAGATGAAAAGGGAGGTTACCTTATGAAAATGAAAGCTGGATGGAAAGTATTGCTTCCGGTTTTGCTGATCGCGCTTTTGCTTGCCGGATCAGCATCCGGTATTCTGCCCGGAGCATTCCGTGCGCATGCGGCCCAGGATGCAGGCGGTAAGAGGCCTACCGTCCTGCTGATCCTCGACGGTTATGGATTCAGGGAAGAAAAGGAGCACAATGCGATCGCACTGGCGGATACGCCGGTGATGGACCGCCTGATGAAGGAATGCCCCTTCGTCCTGGGCAATGCCAGCGGCCTTGCCGTGGGCCTTCCGGAAGGGCAGATGGGAAGCTCCGAGGTGGGACACCTGAACATGGGCGCCGGACGGATCGTGTATCAGGATCTGACCCGGATCACGAAGGAGATCGAGGAAGGCGGGTTCTTTGAAAACGAGGCGCTCCTGAAAGCGATTAACAATGCAAAGGAGAATGGAACGAGCCTTCATCTCTACGGCCTGCTTTCCGATGGCGGCGTGCACAGCCATAACAGCCACCTTTATGCCCTTCTGGAGCTTGCGAAGCGCCATGGGCTTGAGAAGGTGTATGTACACTGCTTCACGGACGGGAGGGATACGCCCCCGGAATCCGGGAAGGATTATGTGAAGGAACTGCAGGAAAAAATGGATCAGATCGGCTGCGGCAAAATCGCTACCGTGATGGGCCGCTACTATGCCATGGACAGGGACAACAACTGGGACCGTGTGGAAAAGGCATACCGGGCGCTGACGCTTGGGGAAGGCGTGACTGCTGACTCCGCTGCGGAGGCTGTGACCCAGTCCTATAAGAAGGGGGAGACGGATGAATTCATCCAGCCCACAGTGGTGATGGAGAATGGTTCGCCGGTGGCCACCATAGAGGATGGAGACTCCATTATTTTCTTCAATTTCCGCCCGGACCGTGCCAGGGAGATCACCCGCGCCTTCTGCAGCGATGAATTCGACAGCTTTGACAGAGGCTCCAGGAAGCAGGTGACCTATGTCTGCTTTACCGACTATGATGTGACGATCCCGAACAAGGAGATCGCCTTTGGAAAGGTTGCCATGACCAATACCTTCGGGGAGTGGCTGGCAGCCAACGGCCTGAAGCAGGCCAGAATCGCTGAGACGGAGAAATACGCCCACGTGACGTTTTTCTTCAACGGCGGCGTGGAAGAACCGAATAAAGGGGAGGACAGGTTCCTGATCCCGTCCCCGAAGGTGGCGACATATGACCTGCAGCCGCAGATGAGCGCCCCCGAGGTATGCGACACCCTGGTGGAGAAGATCCGTTCAGGTGAGTACGATGTGATCGTCACGAACTTTGCCAATGCGGATATGGTAGGCCATACAGGTGTGGAGTCAGCTACGATTGAGGCGGTCGAATGCCTCGATAAGTGCATCGGAAAGATTGTGGAGGCCATCGAAGAGGTGAACGGGCAGCTCTTTATCTGCGCTGACCATGGCAACGCCGAGATGCTGGTGGATCCTGCGACAGGGGATCCCCTGACGGCCCACACCACCGATCCGGTTCCCTTTATCCTTGTGAACTATGATCCAGCCTATACGCTGAGAGAAGGCGGCTGTCTGGCCGACATCGCCCCCACACTGATCGAGATGATGGGGATGGAGAAGCCGGCGGAGATGACAGGGGAGTCACTTCTCATGAAAAAGTAAAGGGATTGCTGTCATGAATGGCTCGTTACAAGTCACACCCTGGCCAGGTCACAGTTCACTGCCCGGACGGTCAGGCCATGGATTGCGTCGGAGGGCCGCTCGCGCTTATGTTCTCGGCTGCCGCCTCGGTCGGCGCTAAACGCGTGTCACTGGCACGCAGCGCCCTCGCGTAGCGGTACTAAGCTCATGCTGCGCCTTCGGCTTGCATTCGCTAAGTACCGACGCTGCGGATGCCCTCCTCGTACAATCCATGGCCTGCCCGGTCGGGCAGTGAACAGCAACCTGGCCAGGGCGTGACTTGTAACAATGGCTCAGCCTCCTTTTCAGGAACACGAGATGTGTTCTTGAAAGGGAGGCTGAATCGTTATATGATCTTAGAGACTTTCCGTAAGCACAATTGTGAGACTCTGTCTGGCGGGGTTTGGTTTTAGATCATGACGCATAAGAATCTTCTCCGATGGATGACCCTGATCGTGACGGTCTATGCCACGATCTGTATGCTGCACTGGCCCATCGGTTTCACTTTTTTTACGCAGCTGTCGAATCTGTTTGCCGCGGGCGTGGCCGCATTTCAGCTGGCGCTGGATGGAAAGTGCCAGGGTCAGACGGCGCGCTGCCTGCATACCCTGAAATATATGTCGGCGCTGTCCATCTTCGTCACTTTCCTGGTTTTCCTGACGGCACTTTCGACCGTCGATCCTCATGGGATCGTGGCAGCCTACCTGCAGGATCACGGTGCTAGCCTTTGCATGCACCTGATCAATCCGGCGTTGGTTGTGGCGGATTTTTATCTGCATGATGCCAGGACACCCTACAGCAGAAAACATATCCTTTACGGGCTTGTTCCGCTGGGGTTGTATCTGCTCTTTGTCCTGGCTGCGGGTGCCCTTGGCCTTCGCTGGCCCAGGGAAATGGGTGCCCCTTATCCATTCCTGAATTATCTGGCACCGGCTGGATGGTTCGGCTTCCGGCCAGATACCTTCAGCCAGACCACCTTCGGGATCGGCGTTTTCTATACGATCCTGGTCATGCTGCTCCTTTGCATGATACTGAGTGCTCTGCAATGGAAGCTGGCTGCGTTAAGATATCTTTCGCTGTGTACGGATGGCTTTGATGATGCCAACGGCGGCGAGAACCAGATCAGCTATTGACATGAGGATCGAGAAAGGCCGCATCACGGTATGGCAGTGCATGGTATCCATCATGCACAGGCCGATCAGATTGCCCGGAAGGAGAATGCACAGAATTGCAGCAGGGATCATGGCAGCCATGATCCCTGTTTTGATTCCGGGATCCCGGAGGAACAGATTGAGGACAGAGTCCGCCAGCAGTACAGCGGCGATTCCGGACAGCGCCTGCATCGCCCAGTGGCAGGTCATCCAGGTTCCGTCTTCTTTCATTCCGCAGGCTGAGGCAAAAGTCCTGAGCCCAATGAGGAACACCAGATTCGTGATGACCAGCAGAATATCCATGCTGCGGGTCAGAGCCTTCTTTTGATTCATCTCTTATATCCTCCTGAAAAATATACCCACAGGCCAGTAATCTGACACAGATATAACCTGCGTGTGGGAAAGTGTCTGATATCATAGCATGCAAGTGAGTTAGATATCAATAACCAAATCTGGTCATCCCTAACTGTTTTTCCTTGACATCACTTTCAGCAAGTGGTAAAGTATGCACGGCGATTAGAGATATCTAATTTAAAACAGAGTGAGCTGATTGTCATAACACATACCTGATTCATATTATATCTGACTGATATCCATCAAATCAATCTACTTGTTATAACATATGACTGATTTGCGGCAGATGCAACAAATGAGCGGGTGACGGGATGGCTGGCTTCACTGCAGAAAAGCAACGGCCCGGCAGCTTTCAGGTTCCGGGAACCGGAGCAGATACACATTGGGAAGGGTTTGACATGATAAGAAGAGTTCGACAGATATGCGCGATGGTACTTGCTCTGCTTTTGCTGAGTGCACCAGCTGTCGCATTTGCCGCTGACGGTTATGTCGCGACATGGGAGGAATACAAGGGCGCGAACAACATTTCCGAGTATACCTGGAATGAGGTGCTCGATGCCATGGTTCCGGTGCTGGATGCGGCCGTCAAAAGCTATGAGGATGGTGATGCCGATACCGCGCTCAGCAGGATCACGGACGCAAAGAACAACTACTGGGGCGCTTCCGGTTTCAAGATCCAGATGCAGAAGAAGCTGCCCGGGATCCACAAAAGCACCGCTCTGGCGGATTTCAAGGCGCTGACCAAGGCAATCAAGAATTCAGCCTCTGCGGAAGAGGTTACGACCGCGAAGGATGTCCTTGTGGCAGACCTGCGCAATTCCGCGAACAAGCTGGACGGCGTTGAGGTGGAGGTCGAGCTGGCATCGGAGGATGAGACAGCCGCAACCGCATTGTTCAACAAGACCTATTACAACGACTGGGCCGGGTACTCGGCTGCAGCCGGAAAGGAATCCGGCTGGACCTGGAATGATGTCGCCGACGCGATGACAGAGGTCTTCCGGACGGCGAAGAACCATTTCGCGGACGGGGACGCGCAGGCGGCCTATGACTGCGTAAACGACGGGTACTACGGTTACTACGAGACCACCGGATTCGAGCGTAACACGATGGGGTACATATCCGGCGCACGCAAGTCGGAGGTGGAGCTTCAGTTCTCGGCGGCAAAGTCGGCATCCAAGGAGACGGATGCGGAGGCTTTCAACAAAGAAGTCGATATCCTCAGGACGATGATCCGGACGGATGCGAACAAGCTCGATGGAGTGGATGAGAATGGCAACTCCACAGGCGGCGGCCGGTCCGCAGGAATTGCGACCTTTATCGCCTGCTTTACGATCATTCTCCGGGAAGGATTTGAAGCGATCCTTGTTGTCGGCGCGATCATCGCCTACCTGATCAAGACGACAAAGAAGTCGCCCTCTCAGAGAAAGAGACAGCTCCGCACGGTATATGCGGGTGCCCTCCTGGGTATTCTTCTCAGCTTTGTATCGGCGTGGCTCCTGAATCAGCTGAAGCTGGCCAACAGTGCCTCGCAGGAGGTGATCGAGGGCGTTACGGCACTCATCGCCGCGGGCATCCTGTTCTATGTCAGCAACTGGATGGTATCCAAATCCGAATCAGAGGCGTGGGACGCTTATATCAAGAGCAAGGTCTCATCCGCGACGGAAAGAGGAAGCTCCTTTGCACTGGCCTTTACCGCCTTCCTTGCGGTATACCGTGAAGGCGCGGAGGTAATCCTGTTCTACCAGCCCCTGCTGTCAGGCGGGAACATCCATATGGTCTGGCTGGGATTTGGACTCGGATGCGTATGCCTTGTGTTTGTCTACCTGGCGATCAGGGTGGTCGGTGTAAAGCTTCCTCTCAAGCCTTTCTTCCTGGTGACCAGCGTTCTGATGGCAGTCATGTCGATCGCATTCTTGGGAAGCGGCATCAAGGAGCTGATCGAAGGAGATGTGATCACCATGCATTCTCCGGCCTGGGTAGCATGGATCCCGTCCCATCCGGTACTTGAGATCCTTGGCATCTATCCGTGCGTGGAGACGGTTGTTCCGCAGCTCATTCTCTTGGGCATCACGATCGCGACATTTATCTTCTGGATCAGGAGGAACAAGAGGCTTACAGAGCAGATGCGCCAGAAAGCGCAATGAAGCTCTGCCTGATTGTGGCAAAGCCGCTCATCATATCGATATGAACGGGAGCGTTTGACCCAAGGAATTATCACAGAATAACCTGTACATTTTGTGACAGCCTTGATAGCGAAGCCCTTCATATACAGACACACTTTTCCAGACTTCCTCTGCGGCCTTTGCAGCAGGGGAGGCAGCCTTCGGCGGATGCCGGAGGATGGCTTGAATCAAAGGAGGGAACACTACATGAAGAAAAAGATTCTTGCTGCGGTCCTGGCAGGCACGATGGTATTCGGCGCTTTCCCGGCAATGGCGGATGACACAGGAGCAGGTTTCGTTGAGAATGAGATCTTCTCTGACGAGGAGCTGGATTTTATCAACCTTTCCGCAGTATGGTTCCAGGCAGTCCCCATGGAGAATGAGACGATCAGCTACAGCGCCGAGGATGCTGACATTCATATCGAGGCTGACATCTCAGCGCTTGAAAATGACCTGGGATATCCGGTAGGTGAGTGGGTGCCGTACCTGACCGTTGACTATAAGATCGACGACCAGGATGGAAATGAGGTTGTCTCCGGCACATTCATGGAGATGGCTGCTTCCGACGGCCCGCATTACGGGAATAATATCAAGCTTGATCCGGGCACCTATGACCTGACGATCACGATCCACAGCCCGGGCGAGAATGGATACCTGATCCACTCTGACGCAGAGACAGGCCCCAGCGGATCCCTGAAGGATCATTTCGCGGACGGAACGCTTTCTTACACCTTTGAAGGATGGGAATTCGCAGGACTTGAATAATCGAATTGCTGATACTATTTTACCATCAACCTGAACAGAATACAGAAGGGGATGCGGCGCACGGTTTTGTGGGTCGCATTCCGTGCGTACACATAAAGGAAAGAGATTCTGTTCCATCGATCCTTCCGGCCGGAGCGCATTGCTTTCCAGTCCGGAAGGAGGCGGATTCCATTCAACGATTCAGCAACCGGAGGTTTTTATGCTCACCTATCTGATTCTTACTACGCGCCAGATCCTGATGGAAGCGGTTATCCTGGGCGTTCTTACTGGCTATGTTAAGGCTGCCGCAGGAAAA
>CAMJIC010000019.1 GCA_946405675.1 uncultured Clostridia bacterium | reverse complement strand
CCTTCCGCACCGCTGTTGTAATTCTCAAATGCCATGACGCTCTGGAACAAGTCGCTTCCCAGATCCGTCACACGCTGGACATCCGCCAGCGGGCAGAAATCGAAGGCATTGGTATCCGCTGCCTGCTTCTGCAGATCCCTGAGCAGGGTCCTTCCGGTGCTTTCTTCTTTGATCCGGACACGGACCGGCACCGTGTTGATGAACAGGCCTACCACGTCTCCTGTTTCCGTCTTCGTATTGTCGCGTCCCGACACAACCTTTCCGAAGACGACGTCCTTCGTGCGGGAGAATGTGCTCAGTGTCATCGCCCACAGCATCTCGGCAGCGTTGCTGATGGTGGCCTGCTCCTCCCGGCACAAGGCTTCCAGGCGCTGTGTCAGATCCTGGCTGAGCGTGACGGACAGGACATCCTCCGTGCTCTGCTTTTCCTTCGGCACTTCTCCGAAGGATGGAATCTGCGCCTTCGTCTCATAGTCCCCCAGCAGTCCCTTCCAGTAATCGATTGCCTTGAACCGATCCTTATGGAGGATCTCCCTGACAGCCTCCTCATACCTGCCATAGGAAGCAGAGTAATCCAGGTCCGCAGGCGTCCTCCGGGCGATCTCATCCGCCAGATAGTGCATGAAATCATTCATATACAGGCCGATGCACCAGCCATCCACGATGATATGATGCACCGCGATGACCAGGTAGCAGCTGCTCTCATCCTTCTTCGCGCAGGTAAACTGAATGAGGGGTTTCCTCTGCAGGTCAAAGGAATGGGTCAGGATATCCTCTCTCAGCGCGGCAAGAGCCTCTTCCGGATTCTTCTCCCGGCTGAAGTCCTTCATCTCGAGGGTAAGGCTGCGCTCCATGATCGCCTGCCTCGGCACCCTGACGCCATCGTAGACAATGGCCGTGCGAAGGACCTCATGCTTTGCGGCAAGCCTGTCAAGGGCATTCCGGAGCATGCCATCTGTCGGAAGCACATCCAGCTCAAAGGCGCTGACCAGCCTGTACGCGAAGGATTCCGGCTCGCTGATATGCTTCAGCAACATCCCCTCCTGCATCGGGGTAAGGGGATAGATCCGCAGCATCTTCTCACCCTGCTGCGCGAAATCTTCCCTGACCTTTTCATACTCCTCTATGCTCCACTCTGTCTCCCCAAGGTCAGAGGGTGTCACAAACACAGCCCTGGATTCCTGCACATAATCCACCAGAGCAGTGATCTCCCTCATTATTCCTCTTACAAATGCGCTGGCCTCCTGTTTGCTCCCCGCTCCATGGCTATAGATCAGGCTGAGTTCAAATTCACCGTTTTTCACGGAGCAGTTGATGGCAAAGTCCGGGCCGAACATATTCTTCCGGGAGAAATCAAAACCGGTATCCAGCTCATTGGTGGGCTTGAAGAAAGGATCTCCAGCCTGCTCCGCATCCATTTCACCCATATAATTGAAGCCGATCTTCGCGACCCTGTCGCTTGAGAGGGTCACGTCCTCCCTGCCCTCCATAAATCGGAGGATATTGTAGCCGACTCCCTTGTCCGGCACACGGTGCAGAACCTCTTTGACCGACTTCAGGTCTTCCTCCGGGGATTTGCCGAAGCCTTTGAATACCATCGGATAGACAGAGGTAAACCATCCCACGGTCCTGTCGGTCACAAGGCCGCCGCCGATGTCCTCACGGCCGTGTCCCTCCATCTGGACAGATACCGCATCCGTCCCGAAGGTCTCGCTGTAGCTGCGGCATACTGCCGTAAGAAGCAGGTCATTGACCTCGAGGCCTTTTTTGCTCAGCTCTGCCGTCAGGAAGCTGCGGGTGTCCTCCTTTCCAAGTCCGCCCTTCACCATATCGAAGGAGCGGGAATAGTCCTTCGCGTCCGATGCCGGAAGGGACATGAGCTCCTCCTGAACCCTCTTCCAGTAAGGAATCTCCAGGCTCAGGGCATAGCTGTCCCTGTACTGTGCCTGCGCCTTCGCGAAATCCTGGTAGGTGCTGGTCTTGGAAGGAAGCTTTGCTTCCTTCTGCCCCTGGGCAAGCTGCCCGTAAGCCTCCTCCAGGTCGGCACTCAGGATTCTCCATGAAACACCGTCGATAATCGTATGATGCGCTGTCATGAAGACATAGTCCGCGTCCTCATTCTGCACAAGGACGATACGGATCAGCGCCTGTTCCGGATCGATATGGGACTGGAACCACGTGAAGGCTTCCGTCATGTCACCTGCATGGGGCGTGACGACGCTCATCCGTTCCACTTCAATTGTTGCGGACGGATCCTGCACATACAGCTTGCCCTCCTTGATCACGGCACGAAGCATGTCATGCTGGTATACAAGGGCGTCCACAGCTTTCTGGAGGTAATCCATGTTCACACGGCTGCGGCACCTGAAGAGGGCTGACTGGTTGAAATACATCGGTTCCGGCAGATCCAGATCCTGGAAGAAGCGGTAAATCGCGGTATCCGATACTTCACCGCTGAAGGGCTCCTGGCTCACCAGCTCCACTTCCTGTCCGGCCAGCTGCGCGATCATGCGCGGCGACTTGCGGCTCATGATATCAGACACCTGAATGCTGATGCCGGATGCACGCAGCACGCTGGCAAGGCGGATCGCCTTGATGGAGTCTCCGCCCAGCTCAAAGAAGCTGTCATTCGCGCCGATCGCCTCATCCGTTCCGAGTACCTTCTGCATCGCCTCCGCGATGGTCATTTCCGCTCCATCTTCCGGCTTCACGTACGAGCCGGAGCGCTCCACCACAGGCTCCGGAAGAAGCTTTCTGTTGATCTTCCCGTTCGGTGTCAGCGGCATCTCATCCAGCTGCATGTATACCGTGGGCACCATGTATTCTGTCAGCGAGCGGGACAGGAACGCTCTCAGGCTCTCCGTATCCGTCTTCACACCGGCAGTAAAGTACAGGCACAGCTGGCTGCCCTTCACCTCCGCAGCCACCATTTTCATATCCGGATAGAGGGATGCCTGATTCTCGATCTCGCCAAGCTCGATCCTGAATCCGCGCAGCTTCACCTGAGAGTCGATTCTCCCAAGGTATACCAGTTCTCCGTTCTCGTCATATCTCGCAAGGTCTCCCGTATGGTACACCCTGGAGATGCCGGGCAGGGACTCCCGAAGAGGCGCAAATGCCTTCTGGTTCTGCTCGGGCCTGTTCCAGTATCCCTCACAGATCTGGTCACCGGCCAGGCACAGCTCTCCCGCCATTCCCTGAGGAAGCAGATGTCCCTCCGAATCGCAGATCACGGACCAGGAATTCGGCACGGCTCTGCCGATGGGGATATCCACATCCTTATCCTGGTCAATGACATGGAAGGAGGAGCACACCGTGAATTCGGTGGGGCCATAACCATTGTACAGAACCGCGGAATTCTTCTTCACCGGCATGAACTTCTCACCGCCGAGCATGATGTATTCCACTCCGATGTCATACTGATTGAGCAGGGCCATACCCAGGGCCGTGCTCATGGTCATGCCTGTGATGCCATTCACTTTGATGTACTCTGCCATCTTGTCCAGGTCCTTGCGGCTGTCCTCATCCAGGATATGTATCTGGGCACCCGCTGCCAGCGGATAGAACAGGTCAAAGGTAGAGGCATCAAAGGAGAAGCTCGGATGATGGAGGTTGCGCTTCGTCTCATCCAGGCCGAATGTCGGTATGTTCCAGGCAAGGCATGCGGAAATCGCGCGCTGCTTCAGCAGAACGCCCTTAGGCTGCCCGGTGGAGCCCGATGTATAGATCATGTAGGCATTCGTCTGGGGATCCGCCAGGGAACCTACATGCGCAGACGCACTGATGCCCTGCATCGCTTCCATGATGTTCTCGTCCGACAGAACCTCCTTCGCTCCGCAGTCTTCCAGCATGAAGCTAATACGATCCTGGGGATATTCCGGATCCACGGGGACATAAGCCGCGCCTGCCTTGTTCACGCCAAGGACTGCAGCCACGAATTCCTTTCTCCGGGTCATCCTGACCGCCACGCGGTCATTCACCTGAACCCCCTTCGCGCACAAATATTGCGCCACGCACTCAGACCGCTCATCCAGCTGGCCGTAGGTAAAGAAGCCGGACTTGTCAACAACCGCTACGTTGTCCGGATGCGCCTTTGCCTTCTCCATGAAGAAGTCAACCCAGGTCTTTGTTTTGTCATAGGGAAGATCCGCCCCACGGCTGAGCGCTTCTATAGCCGGGATCTCATCCTGGCTCACTCTCGGCAGAGCGCTCAGCGCTTCATCCGGATTCCGGACGACCCCGTCCGCCAGCACACGAAACAGTTCCAGCACACGGCCAATCTCCGCCTGCGTATAATGCCGGCGGTTAAAGGTCAGGCTGACGCTCAGCTGCCCGTTCTCCTCCTCGTAGGCCTTCACATTGATCTCGTCAAAGTTCTCTTCCTTCAGAAGCACCGGCTCCACATGGATATGCAAAGCATCAGAGATGCCGCTGTTTTCATTTCCGCTGTTGTAGTTCTCATAAGCGATCACCGACTGAAGGAGCCTGCTGCCGAGGCTGGTCTGCTGCTGTATCTCAGACAGCGGGCAGAAATCATATTCCTTGGTCGCGGCCGCCTGGCGGGACAGCTTCTGTATCATGTCCCTCGCGGTGGTCTCCTTGTCGTAGCTCACAAGGACCGGTACGGAATTGATGAAGAGGCCAACCACATCGTTGACATCTGTCTTCGTTGAGTCGCGACCGGAAACAACCTTTGCGAACACCGCGGACTTTGTCCTGGTGTAATCGGCAAGGACCATGCCCCACAGAAGCTCCACGCCGTTATTGATGGTAGCCTGTTCGTCCTGGCACAGCTTCTTCAGGCCTTCGGTGACATCCGCCGGCAAGGTAAGGACACATTCATCGTTTTCACTTTGCTTTTCTTCCGGCACGTCACCATAAGAAGGAATCTCCGCCCTGGTCTCATAATCTCCCAGCAGCTCCTTCCAATAATTCAGCCCGGCCTTCTTATCTTTGCTCAGGATCTCCCTGACCGCCTTCTCGTAGGTACCCGGGATCTCCTGGCTGTCTGCAAGGGTATGGACGCCTGCGGTCTCATCACTGATCAGCTGCATCAGCTCAGACAGGAAGATCTGCATGCACCATCCGTCCACAATGATGTGATGTGTCGCCACGATCAGGTAGCAGCTGTTTTCACCGGTCTTTGCAACCGTCAGCTGCACCAGCGAGCGCTCCTCCAGATCAAAGGCATCTGTCAGGATCTGAGCGCGCAGCTTCATTACCGCTGCCTCTTTGTCCTCTTCCCCGCTGATGTCCGCGAACGCAACCGGAATGACACGGGAAGTGATTGCCTGGCGGCTCACGCTGACATGCTTGTAAATAATCGCCGTGCGCAGCACTTCGTGCCTGTCTGAAAGGGTCTTAGCCACCTTCTCCATGACCTCTTCCGAAGGCAGGATATCCAGCTTCCAGATGCTGGCCAGTCTGTAGGCCCAGGATCCGGGATCAGTGATATGCTTGAGCAGCATGCTTTCCTGCATCGGGGTAAGCGGGTAGATCCTGCTGATCTCCTCTCCCCTGCCGCGGAAGCCTTCGATCACCGTCTCGAATTCATCCAGGCTCCACTCATTTTCACCCAGATCCGTCGGTGTGAGCTGCGTTTCCTTCTGCGCGTTCAGGTAATCCCTGATGGTCATCATCTCCTCAAGGATTCCTTCCGCGAAGCGCTCCGCCTGATTGCTGTCATATACCGCTGTATTGTACTGGAGCGTAAGGGCGAATTCCCCATTGGCAATCAGGCTGTCGATGGCCAGGTCCGGACCGAAATAGTTTTCATCCGCCCGATCCGATCCGGTCTCGATCTCCCGCACCATGGTAAACAGGGAGCCGCCCTCCTCGGCATCCATCTCGCCAAGATAGTTGAAGCTCATCATCGCGCTGCGGCGGGTATCGAATTCAACCGCCTCCGTGCCGGAGAGCATACGGAGCACGTCATACCCTACGCCCTTGTTGGGAACCCTGTGCAGGGCTTCCTTCACCGTGGCGAGATCCCTGCCGGTATCTCCCGTCAGCCCTTCCATCACAACCGGGTAAATGGACGTAAACCATCCGATGGTCCTGTCGATCACCAGTCCCTGTCCGATGTCTTCACGGCCATGCCCCTCAAACTGTACGGAAACCGCGTCGGATCCGAATACCTTCCGGTAACTTTCGGCCACGGCGCACAGCATCGTATCGTTGACATCAACGGAAAGGCTGCTCTTGTCCGCAAGAAGGAAGCTCCGGATCTTCTCTTCGGAAAGCCTGAGCTCGATCTTCTCGAAATGACGTCCGAAGTCCATGGTGTCTGACATCGGCAGCTTCTCCAGCGAACGCTGGACATTCTTCCAGTACGGAATCTCAAGGGAGAGGCCGTAGCTGTCGCGGTAAGCATGCAGCCCCTTCGCGAAATCATCCCAGGTATTGGTCTTGTCCGGAAGGCTCACCTTCTCCTTCCCTGCCAGAAGCTGTCCTACGGCACTGTCCAGGTCGGACAGAAGGATTCTCCAGGACACGCCGTCCACGATCAGATGGTGCGCCGCGAAGAACAGGAAATCCTGCTCCGGCGAAGTGATATAGGCTGCACGCATCAGCGCCTTGCTCATGTCGATCGCAGGCTTGATCGCAGCGCAAACACGCCCAGCCTGCGCCGCAGACGCGACTGTGTACCTCTCTATCTCAATCCTGGCCGATGCATCGCGCACATACAGGCCATCTTCCTTCGTCACGATGGCGCGCAGCATGTCATGCTGGGCAGTGATGGCATCAAAAGCGGCCTGAAGCACGGAGAGATCCAGCTTCCTCGCACACTTCAAAAGTACCGTCTGAAGGTAGTAATTCGGTACCGGGAGCTGCTCGATCGCGGAGAACCATCTGAGATTCTCCGTCCTGCCGCTGAAGGGCTCCTGGCTGATCCGGCTCTCGGGCGCAGCCTGGCAGGCGGCGATCCCGCGCACCGTTTTCTCACGCATGACATCCGCCACACGCACTTCCACTCCCATCTGCCTGAGGGCACTCACCAGACGGATCGCCTTGATGGAATCTCCGCCCAGGGTGAAGAAGTTATCCTCAGCGCCGACCTCCGTCTCCATTCCAAGAACCTTCTTCATTCCGGCGGCAACCGCGCATTCTGCATCGCCCTCAGGCGCGACATAGGACGCGCCGGCATCCGCCAAAGGCTCAGGCAGGGCTCTGCGGTTCACCTTTCCGCTGGGCGTCATGGGCATGGCATCCAGCTGCATATAGACAGTCGGAACCATGTACTCCGTCAGCGTTTCTGACAAAAATGCCTTCAGCGCCTCCTTGTCAATCTCTTCTGACGCCACGTAATACAGGCACAGCTGGTCCTTTTTGACCGCCGCAGCCACCATCTTCATCGATTCATAGTGAATGGCGTTGCTCTCGATCTCTCCCAGCTCAATACGGAATCCCCTAAGCTTCACCTGGAAGTCCAGCCTGCCCATGTATTCCACATCACCGTCTTCGTTGTAACGGCCAAGGTCACCCGTGTGATACATGGTGCTGTCCTTGACAAACGGGCATGGAACAAACACCTGAGCCGTCTTCTCAGGCATATGCCAGTAGCCGTTTCCGATATTCAGTCCCGCATAGCAGATCTCGCCCGGAATCCCCTGCGGGAGAAGATTCCCATATTTATCCAGGATAAACGCATAGCAGTTCGCCAGCGGTTTCCCGATGGGCGTGTCAGCGTAGTATTCTCCTTCCTTCAGCTGGTAGTCCACCACGACGTCCGTGACTTCCGTGGCGCCGCATACGTTAAAGACCTTGCATTTCCCTGCCCTCACGCCTCTGAGGGCCTCACCGCCCACCGAGATGAACTTCTGCTTCAGGTCATACTGGGACATCATCAGCTGGCCCATGGCTGTCGCATAGGCGCTTCCGGTAATATCATATTTCTCCAGGAACGCATAGATCTGCTCCGGATCACGCCGGATCGCCTCAGGCATGATATACAGGCCCGCGCCGGATGCAAGCGCCGGATAGAAATCACGGATATGGGAGTCAAAGGACCAGGTAATATGATGGCTGATCCTGTCCTCGCTTGTCACCCCGAACCGGCGCACATAAAACTGCAGATAGTTCATCAGGGCACTGTGCGGAATCATCGCGCCCTTCGGTCTCCCCGTGGAACCTGACGTGTAAATCATATATGCCAGGTTTTCCGGCCTGGCCAGATCGATGCGCTCCGCGCTTTGATACTGCTTAATGGCATCCGCCGCCACTTCTTCGGTAAGCACGACCTTCGCCTCAGAATCCTCGATCATATAGTGGATCCTGTCTTCCGGATAGAGCGGGTCGATGGGGACATAGCACGCGGCGGCTTTCTGTACGCCAATGACGGCAGCGGCGAATTCCTTCACCCTGTCCATCTTGATGATGACGAAGTCATCCGGCCGGACACCGTTCCTGATCAGATAATGGGCGATGGAATCGGAAGCGTGATCCAGCTCCCGGTAGGTATAGCTTCCCTGCTCATCCTTCACCGCAAGCTTATCCGGGTGCTGAAGAACCTGGCTGTGGAACATGCTCAGCCATGTAAGGGATCTGTCGAATTCCAGATCCATGCCCTTGCACAGGCCGCTGACCATATCATTGGCGGAATCCTCATCCAGCAGGGCAACCTCCTTGATGGTCTCAGCCTTCAGCATGCCCTGAACCACATTGCCGAATGCTTCGAGAAGCACCTCCATGTCCCTGCTGCTGTAGCGGTTCCCATCATATTCGAGCGTTACCAGCATATCCGTGGAGGAAGCATCCGGGTAGACCGTGACATCGATGGGCGTCTTCACCGCATCCAAAGACAGCTCCATCAGCTCGCTGCCCATCTGCTCCTCCAGACCTCCCTGGAAGACAAACATCACCTCGGGACGCAGCTTATACCGGTCCACGACATCGGTGTAAGGATAGACATCCTGGGCATAGCTCTCCTGCAGCTGCGCATGGATGGAACGGACAAAATCACTGACCTTCTCCTCACCGTGGGCTTTGTCAGCCACATTGCATACGAGGGGAATGGTCCTGACAAACATACCCACTGCATGCTCAAACGCAGGGGCCGCGTCCCTTCCATGATGAACGGTAAGGAAGACAAAGTTCTCCTCCCGGGTCAGACGGTGCATGGTCTCGGCAAACGCCGCCTGCATGAAGCTGTTCTCAGTTACGCCATGGGCGGCGCAGTAGCTGCGCACATTTTCTCCGGAGATCCTGGAGATCACACGGCACGCACTTTCCCCGTCCGGATGAGCCGAGTCCTGATAGACCAGGCCGACGGACTCCGACAGCAGAAGGTCATAACGCTTCTGCGCATTCTGATAAGCCTCGGACCCCTTCTGCGCCTCCTCATAGAGTGCCAGGTCAAAGGCTGTCAGCGTCTCTCCCTCCGGCGCTTTTCCTTCCAGGATCCTCCTGACATCCTCCATGAAGATGGCAATCGACAGGCCATCATACACGATGTGATGGATGTCGGAGAACAGGTACACCTTTGCAGGAGAAACATAGATCTCAAAGCGGTACAGCCTGTCCTGGAACAGGTCAAAGGGCTTGATCCGACTCTGGAAAAATGCGCTGTCAGGCTCATGGTCAAGCACCGTGACCTCCACCTGAGCCTTCTCATCCCCATGGGGCTGCTGCATCACCTCGTCATCCTTCAGGGCAAGCCTTGTCTTCAGGTAGGGATGTGCATCCACCGCTCTACAGATGGCATCTGCAAGTGCCTGGGGATCCGTCTCCCTGGCAAAGGGATACAGGCCGGGGATGTTGTACTGCGTCGTATCCCGGTTCATCTCCCAGTCAATGTAGACTCCCTTCTGGTTGCCGGAGAGGGGATAGAACTCCTTCTTCTCATGAGCGGTGATCTGCGGATGACCCTCAGCGGCCTGGTCAATCAGGGCACCGATGCTGCGAACCGTGGGATCCTTCATGACATCGGCAGCACGCACTTGTACACCTAGCGCTTCCTTGATATCCGTGCAGACCCGAATCAGGTTCAGGGAGTTGAGGCCGAGAGAAACCAGGTCATTCAGGACTCCGAACTGATCCGCATGGATATACGGAGCGAAGATCCCCATCAGTGTCTCCTCCGTCTTCGTCGAGGGAGGAACGATATTCTCAAGCTTCATGACCGGTTCCGGCAGGGCCTTCAGGTCGATCTTGCCATTCGGCGTCAGCGGCATCACATCCAGCCTGACATAGGCGGAGGGAACCATATAGCCGGTAAGGGTCTTCCCCATGAACGCCTTGAGGTCGTCCGGATCAATCGGAGTCTTCTCCGTATAGTACAGGCACAGCTGGTCACCCTTAACCTGGGCGCACACATTACCGATCTCAGGGTACGCGGAAGCTGTCTGTTCCACCTCTCCCATCTCGATCCGGAATCCGCGAAGCTTCACCTGGAAGTCAATCCGTCCTTCATAGACCAGTTCATCTCTCTCATCGTAATGCCCAAGGTCCCCGGTATGGTAGACGCGCATGCCCTCTCCGAGGAGATCGCCGTTCAAAGGAGCAAAACGCCTGCCGGTCATCTCCGGAAGATTGTGGTAGCCAAGGGCGATCTGAGGTCCCGCAAGGCAGATCTCTCCCGTCGCATGGCGGGGAAGCAGGTTGCCGTTCCTGTCCAGGATCAGGGACCAGGTATTCGGCACGGGCCGGCCGATGGGGATCTCCGTGTCATTGTCCTGATCCACCACATGATAGGAGGAGCAGACCGTGAATTCCGTGGGGCCATATCCGTTGATGATCTTTACATTCGTCTTCTTCACCGGCAGAAGCTTCTCTCCGCCCATCATCACATAATGGAGCGGCAGGCTGTCATAGCTATTGAGCATCGCCATACCCATCTGGGTCGGCAATGTGAGACCCACAATCTGATAATCCTGGAAATACTGGTACATGCCCCCCATATCCCTGCGAAGGTCGTCCGACAGAATATGGACCGCCGCTCCTGCGCTGAGGGGGCAGATGGTGTCGTCAAAGGAAGCGTCAAAAGCAAAGCTCGTGTACTGCCCGTAAGCCTCACCCGGAGCGATCCCAAGATCATGGATCCTCCACGCCGTAAATGCGCGCAGCGAGCGATGGGGCTGCACAACCCCCTTGGGCTTCCCGGTCGATCCGGAAGTATAGATCATATACGCGCTGCCATCCGGCCTTGCTCTGTTCACCGCAGCCGCATCCGCAAATGCATCAAATGCCCCGGCGATGGTCTCTTCCGTGAGCATCACATTCGCGCCGGAATCGGAGATGATATAGTCGATCCTGTCCTTCGGATACTCCGGATCCACAGGCACGAACGCTGCGCCTGCTTTGTTTACGCCAAGGATCGCCGCCAGGTATTCCTTCCGGCGGCCGGTCTTGACGACGACAAAGCTGCCCTCTGAAACGCCCTGATCCAGAAGGTACGCAGCGATGGCATTCGACCTCTGATCCAGCTGGGCATAGGTCCAGCTTCCCTGCTCATCGGCTGCCGCACAGGCCTCGGGATTGTCTGCGGCATGGTCAAGGAACAGATCCACCCATGTCTTCGTGCTGTCATAGTCCAGGTCCAGGCCTTTGGATACGGAAAGGATCTCTTCCGACTCCTCTGCCGTTACCAGGGGAATCTCCTTCAACAGAGCATCCGGAGAGGCCATCATATTGATAACTGCCCCGCGGATCCCGCTCACCATGGCATCAAGGACAGACTGGGGATTCATGGCTTCGCTGGAATCCGCAAAAATGACATAGTCCTCCCCCTTCAGTTCGATATGAATGTTCATATCCGAATGGATCACGGTCCGGACCAGCTCCTGAGTCTGAAATGTCGTCTTGTCCAGGATGCCTTCGGTTTCCACAGGACGGAAATTGAAAGAAACCTTCGGCGCAAGCCCAAGGGACGAAGAAAGATGGGTCATGGGATACACCGCATGCGCGTACACCTGCTTCATCTCTTCTCCGAGGCTGTCCAGCAGGCCGCGTACGGTCACTTCCGGACTTACATCAGCATAAGCGGAAAGGTTATTGACGAACATGCCCGTCGCACGCATTCTCTGGCGGTTCAGACGTCCATGATGCGCCGTGCAGTATGCCACCTCATCCTGGCGGGAAAGGATCCCCAGGGCATGGCTGAAGGCTGCCTGGAACAGAAGATAGACTTCCGTCTTGTTGTCCCTGCACCACGCATCACAGAGATTCTTTGGAATGGACCGTGACGCCGTGATCATACGGCCGGGCGTTTCCTCGCTTCTTGTGGAGAGCGTTACGAATTCCTTCCCCCGGAAGGTATCTTCAAAATAGGCCTTTGCCAGACGGTAATCCTCCGTGCCAAAGAGAGCATCCTCCGCCTGTGCCGCTTCGAAGGCGCCCATATCAACCGGCTTGTCAACACCGCTGTAGAAGGTATTGAGTTCCTTCGCGATCATACGCGAATAGCTGTACGCATCCGCCACCAGATGGTGAAAGTCGGTCAGCAGACAGATACCCTTTGGGGTTTCGAGGATCTCAACCCGAAACAGCGGCTCCCCCTCAAGTACATGAAAAGGCCTGATGAACCCATCCTTTGCATAGGCCTTGGCCTCCTCGTCGGAGCAGCTCCTGCGTATGATCTCCACAGGCATTCCGTCATCCGGCCACTGGCAGGGTACTCCCTTCTCATCATACCCAAAACGGCTTCGCAGCACTGCCTTGCTTTGAATCATTCTTCGAAAAGCATCTTCCAGCCTTCCGGCATCAATCCTGCTGTCGAGATCACACAGAACAGGCAAGTTATACTGTGTGGAATCCGGGAACTTCACTGATTCCAGAAAAACCCCCAGCTGTGCCTGCAATAACGGATAGTTCTTCATCTGTCTACCTTTCCTTCTCTTTCCTGATGCCAATACCTTTTTTACGGCATTGTAACCCTCCGCAAAGAACACCTGCGTCCTGAGCATTGGGATGGATGAAACATAACGCTTTTAAAAGCAGATTAAGGAAACACTGAGATCCCCAGTGTTTCCCCGCCAGCCACTCAATTGTATTTTCTTTTGATCTTCTTGGACGAAGTGCGCTCGAAAGGCGTATCCCTGAACACTACCGTACCGATCCTCTTATAGACAGCCAGTTCCCGGTTCAGGTCAGAAATGAACTTCCTGATGTACGCCTCCCCGTCCTCTATGCTGTTTCTCTTGAGGTAGTCCTCGTCAGGGAGAATCTCCGCGGTAATCTTTCCGTCTTTTTCGTACACAAGCACTTCCATGACCGCTTCATTCTCATAGAGCATTCCCTCCAGCTCCTCGGGAGACACATTCTCTCCGTTGGCAAGAATGATCAGGTTCTTGATGCGTCCGTTGATGTGGATGTAATCATCCTCATCCAGGAAGCCCTTGTCTCCGGTATAGAACCATCCGTCCCGAAGCGCCTCCGCCGTCCGCGCCTCATCCTTATAGTATCCAAGCATAACGCTTGTGCTGCGGGCGCAGATCTCGCCATCTCCGTTTTCATCCGGATTGTCGATCTTAACCTCCTCGCCGGCCACGAGCATACCGACGCTCTCCGGCTTGTTCAGCTCCATCCTGTTGATCCCAAGAACCGGTGATGTCTCGGTGATGCCATATCCGTTGATCACCTCGATCCCGAAATCCTTGAATCCTTCATACAGCCGGATGTTCAGAGGTGCTCCGCCTGACACGATCCTGGTCAGCCTTCCGCCAAATGACGCAAGGATGTCCTTGAACATCTCCCGCTTTGCCTCATCGGATACACCCTCTGCGTTGTTTTTGTCGATCAGTGCCTTGATCTGGCTCTCGATCCCCTTTGCGCGCAGCCCTTTCCAGATACTGTTGTACATGGTCTCAAGAAACAACGGCACCAGAATCAGGAGCTCAGGCCTTGCCTCGCGAATGTCATCCAGCATATATCTCAGGTTCAGGTTAATCGTATTGGTACACCCATGATAGAAAGGAACAAGAAGCGCAGGAACCAGCCCGTATATATGGTTCAGCGGCAGCAGAAAGTTGCTGTCTCCGTACAGGTATGTATGGTTCGCTGAGACACACAGGTTGTTCATCGCATTTCTCTGGCTGAGCATGACGCCCTTGCTGGGGCCTGTTGTGCCGGAAGTATACATCAGGATCGCCATCGCGTCCGGGTCTGTGGAAATGGCCGCTGAGTGCCCCATCTCACGTCCCTCATCCGCGTAGCTCACCACTTCGCTTAGCGGATACACTTCCAGGCCGTACTGCTCCTTCAGCTGCTTCGCCTTCTCCTCATATTCCCTGGAGTAGAACAGCACCCGGCTGTCACTTCTTCCCACGATGGACTGCATGGTCTTGTATTCCAGCCCCTTGTCAACCGTGACAAGCACATTGTCACTGCAGATGACACCAAACATGAGAAGGACCCAGTGATAGCTGTTTTCCCCAAGGATCGCGATGTGGGTGCGGCGGTATCCCTTCCCTGCAAGCCAGGCGCTCAATCCGTCCACCTGGGCGGAAAATTCTTCCGGAAGCACACAGATCTCCTCGCCAGTTGTGTGATTCTTCGTCCTGAACACGGGAACATCCGGCGCTTTCTTCAGCCTGTACTCGATCAGCTCCCTGTACGTATTCAGCATCAGATAGCTCTCAGGAATATCCCTTTTTGCATATGTCTTTTTATTCATTGTGTATTGCCTTTCCTGGTGTATTACCTTTCCTGCCGTGTTTACTGCACACCCTTTTTTTCCAGAAGACTGATGACATCCCCAACCGTCACAAGTCCCGTCAGCTCCTCATCACTGATGGTGATCGAGAATACATCCTCTGCATCGTTCACGATCTCCATTAACGACAAGGAACTAAGCCCCAGGTCAGCAATCAGCTGGGAATCTTCATTCACCGTCTCATCCAGCTGCGTATATTCACTGAGAAAAGCCAGCACTCTGTCCTTCAATCCATTCATTCTTACTTCTCCTCTTTCTTTTTCTGTAACTGTTCAGAACCTGTTCTGAACAGTTACGCATCGGGCGATGCTTCGCATCCTGAATCGCCCGATGCCACTTAATATACACTTTCATACGCCCTCAGCAGCAAGTGCTTCGGGCTGTCCTGAACAGTTACCTTTTTCTTTACTATTCTTTTTTGTAACTGTTCAGAATTACGTTTTTTCTTCACGATTCCTGTATGTAACAGTTCAGAACCCCTGGTTCTGAACTGTTACGTCAGTCCGCCATGCAAATTTTTGCTTCGCAAAAATGGCGGACTGACTGCACTATTTACGTTTTCATACGTCACTTGCGGTCCCGCAAGTGACTGTGCAGAACAGTTACTCCTGTATTTCCTGATGAGCGGAAAATCCGCGATCCGTATCTACAACCACAAACAGTACATTACGATCCTCGATTCTTTCATATCTCATGTTCTTAGCCAATGTCCGGATCAATGTGAGGCCCATGCCGCCCTGGTTCAGATCCTCAAAATCTTTCTCCCGGATCATCTCGCTCACGACGTCAAACATCTTCCCGTCATCCATGAATCCCAGTTCAAGCGCAGCGCCCCTGCCCTTACAACGGAACCAGATCCGGCCGGCGCCTGAATATTCGAGAATGTTCTGGAAGATCTCGTCACAGACCAGGACGCAGGTCTTTGCCTCTTTCATGTCCGCGCAAGCTCTTATGATCGTCTCGCGAATCTGTGAAAATGCCGCACGCTCCGGCTTGATGGGCATCCAGCCTTTTTTATCCAACTTCATTGGCACCCGTCCTTTCAGCATCGACACCCTTGTACAGAAGCGACAGGATCGTAATGTCATCAAACTGCTTCTCCGTGCCGCGGTACTGCTCCAGAACATGATTTACCGCGTCAACCAGTTCCTTCGGGTCAGTGCATGCCAACGATCCAAGAGTCTCCTTCAAAGACTCCATTCCAAAAAACTTCTTCTCCCCGTTGACCGTCTCCGGGACTCCATCCGTATACTGAAACAGCACATCTCCGGCTTTCAGGTATATCTCATGATTGAAGTACGCAGGCTCCTGTTCCTTCTCCCCGTCCACCGGCTCAAAAAGGCCAAGGGCGATTCCGTTCTCTCCCTCCGAATACTCCCACGCGCCATCCCGGGTGACCAGCAGCTTCTCATGTCCTGCATTCGCATCTGTCAGCCTTCCTGTGCTCATCTCCAGAATCCCGAGCCAGACCGTGACAAACATCTTTTCCTCATTATGATCAGAAAGCTGCCTGTTGGCCATTTCCAGGGCAGCCGCGGGATCCTGACACTTCTCCATGGCCGACCGCAATATGCTCCTGGCTGTCATCATAAACAGCGCAGCCGGTATTCCCTTCCCGCTGACATCAGCGATCAACAGCACCAGGTGATCCGGATCCAGGAAAAAGAAATCATAAAAATCTCCTCCTACCGCCCTTGCCGGATGCATACTGGCAAAGATGGAGAATTCATTCCGGTCCGGATAAGGCGGGAACTGATTCGGCAGGATATTTTTCTGAACCGCAGCCGCGAGATCCAGATCCGCATTGATTCGCTCCCGTTCCTTGACCTCCCTGACCAGACTCTCCTCACGGTCCTTCAGCTCATCCGTGAGCAGTTTGAAAAACATGGAAAAGTAACTGCCTTCGTAACTGTCCGATACCCTTTTCGTTTGTGCCATCCATCCCTCTCCGGCAAAAAACCTTCGGATATTCTCGATCGTTTCATTCATTCCGCGTATCAGTGTCCGGTTTATGATAACGACCAGAAGCAGTACCCCGGCCATAATCAGGAAGAGAATCGGCACCACCTCGACATATAGATCTGACAGCACTCCAACCATCCACCGCCGGGGGAAGAAGCATACGCCAATGAGGCCTTCCACCTTATCGTTTGGCCCAATCCATTGGTGGAAGCACAGCACAACCCGCTCTTTTCCTGTCAAAACCACCTTGCTGCCCTGAGGCTTTCCTGTCAGTACAGCCCTCTCTTCCGGCAGCAGCCTGTCCGGCAGCAGCTTCCTTATGTCGACATCCGGATAATACCTGCCCTCTTTCAGAGACTCCTGAGACCGGTTCAATACGATCACATCCGCCCTTGCCTGGGATGAAGCATCGATGCTCTCGGCAAACAGCAGCTTATCATGCGCGATCGAAATGACATGCTCCAATGTATCAGCGGCAAAGGCTCCGTCATCCCTGTACTTCAGCTGATAGGGCGATATCCCGTTCAGGATGTCAGCCCCCGCCTCCAGCAGTTCATTCGCTTCCTCCATGGAATCCTCGTAAAAAACATCCTCAATATTCCAGAGGACAATCTGCCCATAGATCAGTGCCGTACAGAGCAGGACGATCGCCAGCACCCGGGAGATAATCTCCTGGATCCGGATCCTGGCAGGAAATAATGTGGTGGAAATCATAAGAACCACCAGTCCATATGCCATGCTGGATCCTGTCTGCCACTGTTTCCAGTCTCTGACCGCACCATAGATCAGCACTCCGATCATGAACTGGCTGACAAGAAACATGATGATCTTCTGCAGGCGGGCACCCCCTGAAACAATGACCCGGACATTCACCGCAAGCAGAATGATGATCACAAACACAACCAGAACAACACGTTCATACCGGATGAGGTTCTTAATCCATGTATCCGTCCTGTCCAGATGGGACAGGCTGTATACGAAGAAGATCGCCCAGACCAGAATGCCGCACTGCACAAAAGCCTTGATCCCGGAACTCATCCAACGGTTCTTTCGTCTGCGCAGCGGCATGACCGCATGTACATAGCACCACAACAGGTACGTCAGTACCATGATCAGGGGAACGTTCAGAAGCTCGATCTGTGCCTTATAGACAGCCTGGTTCCTTAAAATGCACAGCACCGCGTTAAACAGGAGCATCAGATCCGTCGGAACCATAAGCTGCATCATGTACTTGGAGCAGCTCTCATGTATATTACGGGAAGTAAAGCACCCGTAACAGACAAAAACAGACACGAACATGCCAATCGTACACAAGGCATATGTGACCATTCCGCTCAGCTCCAGGATGTGCCTGTAGTAGAATCCATACAGAATGAGCAACACACCTGTCATGAGAACAGGCACAGCCAGGGCACCCCTATAAAGCGCTTCCTCCTTACGCGTGAGCACCCTGTATCCGGCCATCTGTTTTGTAATAGACTGCTTATTCTCCATGTATATTCCAGATCATTTTACTCAATGGGGATTCGTCTTGCGACACCGGTAATCGTCAGTACCTCCAGGATATCATCAGAGACATGCGTCAGCTTGATGGCTCCCTTCATCTTATTGTACCCCTCCACGAAAACACGGACTCCCGAGGATGAGATGTACTCAAGCCTGGAACAGTCGATGACCAGCTGCGTCACGTCGCTTTCAAGCTCATCCAGTGCCTTCTTGAGCTCCGGCGCAGCATCATAATCGAGCCATCCCTCCAGGGAAAGGGTTACTGTGTTCTCATTTCTTGTCTTACTTATCGTCATGACGTGATTCCTTCCTAACCATATACCATATGCTTTCCACGCATCCATTCGCAGAATACCGAATAATACCAGAATATTGCATATCATGCATATTTGTCAAATCAAATGACTGCCAGCCAGCGTAACAAGTGTTACAAGTCACACTCCTGCCAGCGTTTCTGTTCACTGCCCGGCTGGGCAGGC
>CAMJIC010000018.1 GCA_946405675.1 uncultured Clostridia bacterium | reverse complement strand
AGATCCTTGCCGTGCTGAAGGAGTATGGTATCTCTTCCATCGAAGAGTGCAAAGAGATTACGGAAGCGGCCGGCCTGGATATTTATCATCTGATCGAAGGCATCCAGCCGATCTGCTTTGAGAATGCGAAGTGGGCTTACACGGTCGGCGCGGCGATCGCGATCAAGAAGAACTGCCGCCGCGCTGCGGACGCTGCTGCTGCAATCGGCATCGGCCTGCAGGCATTCTGCATCCCCGGCTCCGTAGCAGACCGCCGCAAGGTAGGCCTTGGCCACGGCAACCTGGGCAAGATGCTTCTGGAAGAGGATACCGAGTGCTTCGCGTTCCTCGCAGGCCATGAGTCCTTTGCGGCTGCGGAAGGTGCCATCGGTATTGCGGAGAAGGCTAACAAAGTCCGCACGAAGCCGCTGCGTGTCATCCTGAACGGACTTGGCAAGGATGCGGCACAGATCATTTCCCGCATCAACGGCTTCACTTATGTGGAGACGGAGTATGATTACTATACCGGTGAAGTGAAGGAAGTGTTCCGCAAGTGCTATTCCAAGGATCCTGAGTCACCGCGCGCGAAGGTGAACTGCTACGGCGCGAATGATGTCCAGGAAGGTGTTGCGATCATGTGGAAGGAGAACGTGGACGTTTCGATTACCGGCAACTCCACCAACCCGACCAGGTTCCAGCATCCGGTTGCCGGCACGTACAAGAAGGAGCGTGTCGAGGCAGGCAAGAAGTACTTCTCAGTTGCGTCCGGCGGCGGCACAGGCCGTACGCTCCATCCGGACAACATGGCGGCAGGCCCGGCTTCTTATGGCATGACTGATACCATGGGCCGTATGCATTCCGACGCGCAGTTTGCAGGTTCCTCTTCGGTTCCGGCGCATGTCGAGATGATGGGCCTGATCGGAGCAGGAAACAACCCGATGGTCGGCATGACGGTTTCCACCGCGGTTTCGATCGAAGAGGCTGCCAAGGCCGGCAAGTTCTGATCATTATTCATAGTTCACAATTTTTGATAAAAAAAGCGGCAATGGGTAGACACATTGCTGCTTTTTTTCGCTATTTTATGACATTCTATGTTATAATAAAATAAGTGTTTTGACGCTTCATGCTCCGGCAAATCAGATTCCTACAGCGCAAAGTAGCTGATTGCGCCAAAGGCTATGGTGAGCAGGATCAGGAGAATGAGTTCCGGAACAAGGGCATTTTTCAGGAGTCCGATGCACTCGCGCACAAAGGCATTGGGCCAGTACCACCATTTCGTCTTGCTGCCCAGACCCTCTGCCTTAAGGCCTGCGAGGGATGCCCAGATTCCACTGCGGAACACATGGTAATTCGTGGTGGCGTACGCGGTTTTTGCCTGCCTCACGCCTTGTGTCCTGGAGTCAATGATCTTTTTGGAAAATGCCATGTTCTGGAAGGTGTTGCGGGAGCGGTCTTCCTTGATGACGGATTCTTCCGGAATCCCTGACGCGACAATGTAGCGGTGCATTGCTTCCGCTTCGGCCATACATTCATTCGGCCCCTGGCCGCCGGAGGGGATCAGGATGGCTTCCTTGCCGTTTTCCTTTTTCTGCCTTCTCCAGAATTCGATGGCCTTGTCCACACGCCCCTGAAGGAGCGGCGGGAGTGATCCGTCTTTGCGGAATCCGCATCCCAGGATCAGGATGTAATCCATATCACGCTTCGGCACATGGCGAACGGCACGGAAAGCGCAGATCATGGAGCTGAGCAGGATGCATTCCCCATAGGTAATGACGATGCCAAGTACATTTTCAACGGTACTCACGATCTGGTAGCTCAGGTGGGAACCCTGGAAGTTCCGGCTGCAGAGCAGGTAGTATCCAAGCACGGTGCCGATCATGAGAAGCCCGAGCAAAAGGCCCAGGATGTTCTGGATCCTTGCCCGTTCATGGCGAAGGAGCTCGATATTGCTGATGATCAGGAGTACGCTGAAGACAAAGATCAGCGGCCAGGTGAGCAGTACAAAGTGTTTTCCTCCGCTTGCGATATCTGCAAGAAGCTGCCAGGTCGGGTAAAAGGCCGGTGTATACAGATGCCTGATATAGACAGGGATATTGACCGCCAGGCTGACGAAGGCAAACAGGAAGATCCCGGCTGAGAGGATGGCATCATAGGAACAGGAGAGCGGACTTCTCAGCTTCAGGAAATGGATCAGCGAGATGAGCAGGAGACCGGCGTAGAAGATGATGCTGGCTGCCATGAACGCTTCATCTCCGGTAAACGCGCCAGTGCTCCAGGAAAAGGCCGTGCCGAAGGGATCGACACGGATCGCGTCTGTTGCCAGGACATGGCCTTCCTTGTCAAGAATGGTCATCCCGTAATTGCCGGGCTTGTCCGGCCGCATGCTAAGATGCAGAGCTTTTGCAGAGAGCGGGCCTTCCTGTATATCGACAAACCGCATGGACTCGATGGAGGCATGCTCCTCAGCAGCAGGAGCTTCCGGATTTGTGGAAGCCTGACCCTCAGCAGCAGGAGCTTCCGGATTCGTGGAAGCCTGGCCCTCAGCAGCAGGAGCTTCCGGACTCATGGGAGCCTGGCTCTCAGCAGCAGGAGCTTCCGGATTCGAGGAAGCCTGATCCGCGGATGCAGATCCTTCCTCCTCCAGCCTGACGACCAGATCGGATTCATCGGCGATTTCAGGATCATAGGCCACGATAATGTCCATATGGAAGCGGCCCTGTGTAGTGAACCTTCCGATCACGCAGATGGCCACGATGCATACGGCAAGCGAAAGCAGCTGCATGAGAAGGCTCTTCCGGGCTGATTTGAGTGATGAATATCCTTTCAGCATGAACGACGGAATCCTCGCTTTCGATGTTTTTATCACGATTCAGCACGGCAAAGGACAAGAAGCGCTCTGGGCAATGGGAAGCTGAATCATGACATTTTTTCTGGAAACCCGCCTGCGGCGGGCACGCTCCTTCGGAGCTGGACGATGTCAGGTTCGCCTCCGCCTGAAGCTGAGACGAACCTGGGATGTATCGGTCAACAGCATATCATAATCTTGCCATGGACACCATATTCAAAAACAGGAGGATGATTGGCGGGAAGGAACTTTGTGATGCCGGGGGAAGGGACTGTTTCCTGTGCCTCAAGAGATGTTTTATGATGAAGGACTGGAGGAAATGGGCAGATGACGATTGTCAAGACTAGATTTTCGTTAAAGAAGAAGCTGATCCTGCTGATCGTCCCGATCATTGTGGTGGTGATTGTGGTGGCGGGATTATTCGGATTCAAGAGCCTCACGGATGTGTCGCGCAGCATGTACATGAGCAGATCCCGGGAACTGGCGGAGACAACGGCCAAGATCGTTGATCCGGCTCAGGTAAAGATCATCCACGACAAGGTGATGGACATTTTCCGTAAAACCAAGAACCGGGTCAGTTCCGATGACTGGGGATCGCCGGAATTTGATGCTTACCTGGAGAACTATAAGGACATTACGGAAACCGCAGAATACAAACAGATCCGGCATCAGCTTCGTATTGTCCAGGACAGTAACCACCTGCAGGCATCGTATCTGGTATGGTTTGACCTGGAGACAGAGTCTACGATCTATCTGGTGGATGGCGCTTATGAGGACATCTGCCTTCCGGGCTGCTTTGACGCAGTCATGTATGACGTGGATCATAAGGCGATGCAGAACCCGAAGGGCGGAATCGCGGCTGACGTGACCAATACAGAGGAATACGGATGGGTCGTCGCTGCCGGCAGCCCTGTCTTTTATGAGGATGAGCTGGTGGCATTTGCCGCTGCTGAGATCTCCATGAATGAGGTGATGAAACAGAGAAATCAGTTCGTGCTGATTGAGTTTGCGTCACTGTTTGGCCTTGCTGTGGTTTTCATCGCGCTCAGTATCGTCCTGATCGACAGGATGCTGATCCGCCCGATCAATAAGCTGTCGGATGCCTCGGAAAAATACTGGAGCGGAGAGTCAACCTCTGACCGCCATGAGTTTTCCCAGCTGGAGATTCATACGGGAGATGAATTGGAGACATTGTCCAACTCCATGAAACAGATGGAGCAGAATATCAATGAGCACATGACCGAGCTCCTGAATATGACCAATCAGCTGATCTCGACAAGCAAATACGCGGATGAGATGGACAGGGCGGCCAACATAGACGCCCTGACCAAGGTGCGGAACAAGCGTGCCTATGATGTGGAGGTTGAGCGGATCAACCAGGAGATTGCAGACGGGAAGAACGCTTTCGGCCTGGTCATGATTGACCTCAACTATCTGAAAAAGATCAATGACACCTACGGGCACGACAAGGGAAATGAAGCGATCCGTACCCTCTGCTGTACAATCTGCCAGATTTTCGTGCACTCTCCCGTATTCAGGATCGGAGGGGATGAGTTTGTCGTAGTGCTTCAAAATCACGACTACGAGCATCTGGAGGAACTGAAGGCTCTTTTTGAACAGGAGATGGAGAAACTCAAAGGAGCGGATAAGCCCTGGGAAGGCGTATCCGCAGCGGTGGGATATGCGCTGTTTGATCCCGCCCTCGACAAAGGCGTGGAGGATGTGTTTGAAAGGGCGGATCATGAGATGTATGAAGACAAGAAGAGGATGAAGGCGCTCAGGGCCTGAGATCATTACAGGCCGCATCCTGGCCGCCCCGCTGAATTCAATCCACGTTTCCGTTGCCAATTATCGCTGGATGAAGTACAATTGTGTTGGGTGGCGGAATGAAGTTGATCATTGTGACTTTGCATGCAGGCTGTATGCGGCAAAGTGAATGGACAGGTTTATATGAGCCTCTTTCCGGCCTTTCTTAAGAGAAGATCCGGAGGGGGGTTTGTTTTTTGTCAATGGAATACCGCCGGGGAGGAAATTCTGAGCTGGAGAGGTAAACGTTTGATGAAACAGGATATTTTCAGGCAGCCTGAGGCGCTGCGGGAAACAAAACACAGTGACGGGATCTCCCTTCGGACGATCCATATCTGGCTGATTATCGGAGCTGTGGTCATCTCAGGGATGATGTTCTTTGCCACGTATCATTTGTCGTCCAGGTTTCGTTTTCTGACGGATGCCTCCGAACAGCAGATTGAACTGCGCAAGGCAGCCCGTGAGCTGATGGATGCTTCGGATTACCTGACGGAGAAGGTGCAGCGCTTTACGATTGACGGAGACAGGCGGTTTCTGGACGAATACTTTTCGGAAGCCTTTGAAGCCAACCACCGGGAGGAAGCGATCCAGCGGATGACCATAGGCGCTGCCAGCACACAGGCGCTTCAGAATCTACAGAATGCGATGGAAAGCTCTCTGGAGCTGATGAAGCAGGAATATTATGCGATGCGGCTTGTGATCGAAGCGAAGGGATATACGGAATATCCGGAGGTCCTTCGGTCGGTGAAGCTTTCCGAAGCGGATCAGGTGCTTTCTGCGGAGGACAAGATGCGCAGGGCGACGCAGGTCGTCCTCAATGAGGATTATTATTCATTGAAGGAGAAGATCCGGGACAGCATGCGGGCGAGCCTGAATGAGCTGGAGGAGATGGCTTATAATACAGATGCTTCCGCGCTGGAATCCATGAGAGAAGAGCTTACGCTTGTCCGGATCGTGGTCGTGATCCAGACGCTGGGCATTCTCTTTATGGTCTGGCTCACCGCACGTCTCGGCATCCATCCGGTTCTGAACGCCGTGGAACGGATCAAGGCGGACAGCCCGATCCCGGAGATCGGGGCCAATGAATTCCGTTATCTGGCCAGAACCTACAATAAGATGTATGAGGTTTATAAGAACAGCCTGGAGCATCTGAATTTCAAGGCTTCCCATGATGAACTGACAGGTGCCTACAATCGGGCGGGTTATGATCTTCTGGTGTCAAGCATGGATCTGAGCTCAACCTACCTGATTCTGATCGATGTCGATAATTTCAAGACGATCAATGACACTTATGGACATGAAATCGGTGATAAGGTGCTGGTCAAGGTGATGAATACGCTGAAGAATAATTTCCGGTCGGATGATTATATCTGCCGCATGGGCGGAGACGAATTCGTGGTTCTGGCGGTGCATGCGACCCAGATGCAGCATCATCTCCTGGAGACAAAGATCAATCAGATCAACCTGGAGCTGGCAGATACCAAAGACGACCTTCCGGCGACATCGATCAGCGCCGGGATCGTGCATGGCGTCCCAGAGAAAAGCGTGGAATCTTTGCTGCATGAAGCGGATGAAGCGCTTTATGAGACAAAGCACAGGGGAAAGCACGGATATACATTTGCCTGACTGGAAGAGGCGTATGGAGATTGGCTTGAATATTGGATAAGGAACGTATATAGTTTGATTGTTAGGAGCTGTTCAGAAATAACTTGTACATATGACGCAGGACAAACGTTCATATGCAAGGAGGAAAACGCAGCCGTAGCGGGCTACGGCGAGGCTTTCCAACGCAGCAGATGAGCGTTTGGACAAGTCAGATGTACAAGTTATTCTGTAACAGATCCTTATGTAATATTTCATAGCCAGCAGGCTTGCGCCGTCAGGATGGCATGAAACGGTGCGGCGGGAGTGTCCGGAAGGTGCGCCTGCCGTGATGAGGAAGCGGGTCTTAAGCGGATCCTAAGCGGGATTGAGGAGGTTTGCAGCATGGTTGCATGGAAGAATCTGGATACATTGGACAGTTACCGTGAACTGGCAGGGACGAAGGGAAGCGTGGATCTGGCCAGGGTGATGTCGGGGGAAAGCGGCGCTGAGCGCGTCAGGAAATATGCGCTTCCGATGGCGGCGGGGCTGACGTATTCCTACGCAGCCAAGTGCGTGGATGATGGGATTCTGGAGAAGCTGGCAGCCCTTGCGAAGGAAGCCCAGCTTTCCGAAAAGTTTGAGGAGCTTTATAACGGCGCGGTGATCAACCTGACGGAGAACCGCCGTGTGCTGCATCAGCTGACGAGAGGGCAGCTGGGCGGCCAGGTCATGGCGGACGGAGTCGACAAGAGAGCCTTCTACAAGGGCGAGCAGGAGAAGATCGCCGCGTTTGCGAAGAAGGTCCATGCCGGCGAGATTACCAATGAGAATGGCGAGAAGTTCAATACCGTTGTTCAGATCGGAATCGGCGGGAGCGACCTTGGGCCGCGGGCGATTTACCTGGCGCTGGAGAACTGGGCTGCCGCGAATCACACCTTAAAGATGCAGGCGAGGTTCATCAGCAATGTGGATCCGGATGATCCGGTGGGCGTACTGCATGGAGTGGATCTTGCGCATGCGCTCTTTATCGTGGTCTCCAAATCCGGAACGACGCTGGAGACGCTGACCAATGAGTCCTTTGTGAAAGATGCGCTTCAGAAGGCCGGCCTGGATGTGTCGAAGCATATGCTGGCTGTCACGAGCGAGACCTCCCCGATGGCGAAGAACAGCGGTTATCTGGCTGCCTTCTTTATGGATGATTACATCGGCGGACGCTTCTCGACTTCTTCCGCGGTCGGCAACGCTGTTCTGGCGCTCGCGTTCGGGCCGGAGGTCTTTGCACGGTTCCTGGAGGGTATGGCCGAGGAGGATCGGCTGTCTGCATGCACAGATCCTCTGAAGAATCCGGCGATGCTTGATGCGCTGATCAGCGTGTATGAGCGCAATGTCCTGGGGTATCCGGTGACGGCCCTGCTTCCTTACTCGCAGGCGCTTTCACGCTTCCCGGCACATCTGCAGCAGGCCAGCATGGAGTCCAACGGCAAGAGTGTCAACCGCTTTGGCGAGGCTGTGGATTACTGCACCGGCGAGGTGCTGTTCGGCGAGCCGGGAACCAACGGGCAGCATTCCTTCTATCAGCTGCTCCATCAGGGAACAGACGTGATCCCGCTTCAGTTCATTGGGTTCAGGAAGAGCCAGAATGAAGAAGATGTCGAGGTGGAGGGCAGCACCAGCCAGGCGAAGCTGTGTGCGAATGTGGCGGCGCAGATGGTGGCGTTCGCCTGCGGGAAAGAGGATGAGAATCCGGCAAAGCGCTTCGCCGGACAGCGCCCGTCCAGCATTATCATCGGAGAGCAGCTGACGCCGGAGGCATGCGGCGCGTTGCTTGCCCATTATGAGAATAAGTTCATGTTCCAGGGATTCCTGTGGAATGTCAACAGCTTTGACCAGGAAGGAGTGCAGCTTGGCAAGGTGCTGGCGAAGCGCGTGCTCGCCCACGACACGGATGGCGCCCTGAAGGAATATGCAAGCCTTTTCGGGATATGAGAATGAACGGATGCATGACCCCATAGCAAACGCATGCCGAATATCGCGTAGGATTATGGGATATCAGCTTTTGTATAAAATTTGAAGAGAAAGACTGTGGATGCTCTTTGCTCAGAATGATTTTTGTTTTGAGCAAAGGGTATTTTTTTGCACCGGGTGAATGTTATGAGATCATTAAGATTATTAAGAGCTTCTTAAAGGGATAGCCATGCGCCGGGAAGGGTCGTATTTTCTACTGTACAAGCAAATGGGACAGCGGAATCAAAAAACGTTTCGTTGCCTGGCTTGCGAAAGGCCTCAGCTTCCGTCAGGGACGACGCAGCCTGGGAGCCGGGGGCTGAACAGAGACTGGAAGAAAGAACCAATCAAGGGAACAAGAAAACAGAAAAGAGAATCCAAGGAGGAAAAAGACATGATGAAGAAGATGATGGCAGGCATGATGCTGGCAGCGGCGGTTACGGCGATCGGAGCAGGCGCAGTGTTTGCGGACAGCGTTGACAAGGTTGATACGAAGGGGATCGCATTCGGGATTCCGGAAGAGATCAGGGATCTGGTGACGGTACAGACGGATGGCCTGGATGCGGATACGCTGGTGGCAGTCTATGAGACCGCTTCCATGGATGCAGCCAGGAACATGGGAGAGGAGAATAATGGTGCCGGCTGGATCTTCAGCATTACCACGATCCCGGAGGAAGAGGTAAAGGAACTTCGGTGCGGCGATATGAGCGGGCTGGAGGTGTTCGCGGAGGATGAGGATATCTGCTATGTGTACGCTCATCCGACCGATGTCCGTATCCTCCGCGAAGAGGAGACCGAATATGAGGGCGGCCTTGATCAGTGGGGCAAGATCAATGAGTGGGCATGGCAGGAGGTGCGCCAGGAGATCCTTGCGAACAATCCGGAGCTGGATGAGGAGTTCTACACCAATACCTATCTGGATATGCTGCTGGCACAGGGAGCCTACAAGCCCGGAACAAAGTTTGAACTGAGAGCGCTTGAGTATGGTCCGGACGCGCTGGACCCGGCAGCGATTGACGAGGATGACTACATCGAGGATCTGGCGGAAGATTTTACTTATGAAGTGCTTCCTGAGGCAGAGGCACCGGACGGTGAGTATTATGTGCTGGCGTTTGACGCAGACGGGGAAGAAGTAAGATACGATTTCTTCAAGAATTCGGAATCTCTGAACCTGATCCGCGAAGTCAGGACAGTTGACGGAGAAGAAATGGAGACCTTCTATCAGGCGAATATCAAGGATGCTGACGATGCAGACGAGACCGCGGCAGGAATCATGGAGAAATGGTGCAAGGCTGTGGCAACCGGAGAGGTCGATGATGACTGAAGTTTACGATTTGGTCATATCTTGCACATAAAATAGACACAGATATCCGCTATGATATCTCATGTACAGCAGACATACAAAATCTTTTCATAACTCACGCCGGCCAGGCAGCTGGCCGGCACTCCCTCTGAAAGATGATCAGAAGGATTCCAGGCAGAATCAACCATATAGCGGAGGTTTGCCAGGAACTACTTTTTCATAATCAACCGGCAGGCGGAAGGGCTTGCCGGGCTCCCTCCAAAGATGAAGGCTCCGTTTGAACAGAAAACGGAGCCTTTGTCTTTGGAGGGAGAAGGGGAAAAACATCATGGCGCAATGCCGGATGTCGCGCTATAATTGAAATGAATCCTGTTTTGATGGAGGCACAGATGCCATGGTTTCCAGAAGAAGATGTGCTGCCGTTTTCAGGCTGCAGAAGACAGACAGAGTGAATAGCTACAGTCAGGGTAACCCTGCTTTGGGAAAGCGGTTTTTATCGGAAAAGCGGCTTTTACCGGGAAGGCTCATCCTATTGGGAAGGCTGTTTTTGTGCATGCTGTTTTTTGTGTGGATCGCCGCTGCTGCATTTCCGGGGATGTCCTGCATGGCGGCGGAGGAGGATTCCACGATTGATTTTGTCCTTGTGCTGGATAATTCCGGTACGATGGCGAAGTCGGATCCGGAGGGACTGACGGTCTCCGCCGCGAAGATGTTCATTGATATGCTTCCGAACAAGAACGCGCGGGTTGCCGTTGTCGAATTTGGGTCGGACTACGGGGCCGATGCCTATGATGCGGAGAAGTATTCCAGCTACGTCAGCGTTCCGTTCCCGCTTTCGGACATTTCCACCGTAGGACAGAAGATCGCGTGCAAGAAGGTGATCGCCCAGACCACGCAGGACGGGGAGTATACCCCTGTGGGATATGCATTTCAGGCAGCCTGCGACGTCCTTGAAAAGGGCGGCGCAAAGCCGGAGGATGCCGGAATCCTTCTGATCAGCGACTTCAGGGTGACGGGGCAGAAGCATGAGGACTTTCTGGATGGCGGGTACAGCTACAAGTCTCTGGAGGATGCCGAGCAGACAGCCCGCAAAAACAAGTGGCCGGTCTATACCCTGGAGATGAATATTGACGGCCGGAATGACAATCCGATAGATTACAGGGAGCGGATCGCGGCAAGGCTCAGGAGCGGGATTCCTGAGGCTGTGGGAGCCGGGGATTATCTTCCCCTGCATAACGCGTCGCAGGCACAGACACTGTTTGCGGACATTTTCAAACAGTTCTTTGATCCAAATAACCGGGATGATGCCAGTGCGCAGAGTCAGACGACGGACGACAATGGTGACGCAGCATTTCCCTTTTCCGTGGGAGAGATGGTCGCGGAGCTGAACGTGACCCTGACCTGTGAGAACAGTGCCGCGATCAGGAGCATTGAGATCGGGTACGGCGGCCAGATGGCGGCATATGACCTTACGGCCTATCAGGAGCCCATTCAGGAGGAAGACAGGGTCATCACGAAGGAAGACCGCTATGTAACGGTGAAGCTGATGCTTCCGCCACCGTCCGATGACTGGAAGGTGATTGTCCACGGGGACGCGAGAACTCAGCTTGGAATGTATGCGCTGTCGATCCATGACATGGATTTCACGCTGGGCGTTTCCAGTGCCGGGGCTCCGGAGGCATCTGACAGTCTGACGGCGGCGCCGATGGATACGGTGCACCTTGCCGCGTCTTTTATCTATGACGGGCAGCGCTATCAGGCGGAGAAGGTATATACGGAATATGGCGCGGTCCTGGAGATCGTAGGCACCGGGCAGCAGATCCCCATGACGGCAGGCAATTCTGAGTATTTTATCGACCTTGCCTTCGATGTGCCTGGAACCTATACGCTGAAGGCGATCGTGAACGGGGATACCTTCCGGACGGGAAGCATAGAATCCGGCATATGCACGGTGACTATTGAGGGCAGCGCGGCGCAGAATGTGGAGACGGAGCCGGCAACCGAGCCCGAGACGGAGACGGAAGCGGTTGTAAACAGCCCCGTGACGGTGGTCGGCGGCGACTTGAACTATACGGTCGTATTGGATCAGGACAGTGTTCCGGGTCTTTTGAAGCGATTTGCCAATCTTCCCGGAGACGGGGACGCGGACGGGAATGTAAAGGTTCAGTGGGAGGAACATTTTGTAGATCCGGATGGCAGCCTTCCGGAGGTGGAGGTGGCTGTCAATGATCCGGAGGGCGTATTATCCCTGACAGAGGATGAGAATGGGATGACCGTGCATGCGAATCATCCCGGGACGGCCACCATTACGGTGGCAGCGGCGGACGCAGAGGATCCGTCCGTTCAGGTGGTGATGAACGTGAATGTCACCGCACAGCGTGCGATGGATCAGGCGATGCGTAAGATCCGGATCCCTATCATTCTGCTGGTGATCGTGCTGGTGATCGTGGCGATAATCGTGATCCGTAAGATCAGGAACAGGTAGTGGCTGAAGTTGAATTCGGCTTGAAGTTGCCGGACAGGGTGATTCCGGTCCTCCGCAGTGTGAGGGATATTGTGAATTATCTGTAGGAAAATGCACAGGCGTAAGGAGCAGGAAGAAATTGAAACAAAAGCTCAAAAATCTGTGGAGAAGCATTGTTTTTAAGTCCGTCCTCACGATTGTGATGGTCCTGGTTGTTTTTACCATGATTGTCAATGTGATCGGATATACGGAGGTGACGGATGCGCTTCTGGACCAGTATGCGGACGGAGCGTTCCGTACGGCGGGGATTTCTGCGCATTTTCTGGATCCGAACCAGATCGAGGGGTATCTGAAAAGCGGCGGTGAGTCAGAGGAATACCAGACAGTTTTGTCGAGGCTGCAGCGTATCTGCAATTCTTCCGGTTCAACATTTATCTACGTGATCATTCCGGACCGGACAGATTACCAGCATATCACGTTCCTGTTTTCTACCATGAATCAGGAGACGAGCTACTCCCGGTATCCCTTTGGCTATGTCCGTCATACGACGAACAGTGATTATGCGCAGAAATACAAGAAACTCTGCGAAGAGGGTTCGGCCAGGGAGCTGGTGATCAGGGATAAGGGATACATTGAGACCGATCCGCACATTACGGCTATGATCCCGCTGATCGATTCAGCGGGGAAGGTGCAGGCAATTCTGTGTGTCCAGCGGCAGATGGATTTCCTGATCAACTCACGTAATTCCTTCCTCTCCAAGGTAGTGGCGGCGATGATCTGTATTGCGGTTCTGGTCATCATCGGGCTGAGCATGACGCTGCATCATCAGGTGCTGCTGCCGGTCCGGATCATTGCCCAGGAGGCATCCCGCTTCGCGTCAGAGAATATCAGCACCGGTGAGAAGCTGACAAAGAAGATCCGGAGCAAGGATGAGATCGGGCATCTGGCGGGCGCGATCGATCAGATGGAGGAGCAGATCCAGAGCTATGTCAGCAATCTGACCTCCATTACGGCGGAGCGGGAGCGGATCAGCACGGAGCTGACTCTTGCTGCGCGGATTCAGGAGGACATGCTTCCCAATACGTTCCCGGCCTTTCCGGAGCGGAAGGATTTTGATATCTATGCATGCATGCATCCCGCCAGGGAGATCGGCGGCGATTTCTATAACTTCTTCCTGGTGGATGAGGACCATCTGTGCATGGTCATGGCGGATGTTTCGGGGAAAGGCGTACCGGCGGCACTGTTTATGATGGCATCCATTATCGTGCTGGTGGACAACGCGAGGATCGGGCTGTCCGCCGCTGAAATCCTGCAAAGGGCCAATGAGGCCATCTGCATGACCAACCGGGAGGATATGTTTGTCACGGTCTGGCTTGGGATCCTCGATCTGAAGACAGGCATTATGAACTGCGCGAATGCAGGCCATGAATACCCGACGATCCGCGAGCCGGGAGGAAAGTTTGCTTTGTTCAAGGATCCCCATGGATTTGTGATCGGCGGCATGGAGGGTGCCCGGTACAGGAACTATGAGCTGCAGCTGAAGCCTGGCTCCAAGGTGTTCGTTTACACGGATGGCGTGCCGGAGGCTACAGATGAGAAGCTGGAGATGTTTGGCACGGGCCGGATGCTTGATGCGCTGAATATGGATCCTGACGCGTCGCCGGAGCAGATCCTTGGCCATGTGCAGCGGAGCGTGGAGAATTTCGTGGGAAGCGCGGAGCAGTTTGATGACATGACGATGCTCTGCATGGAATATAAGGGTTGAAAGGACGGAATATGGAATACCGTGTTTTTGAGGAGAATGGCGTCCATCTGGTGCTGGGGATTACGGGGGACGGGCGTGTGAAGCTGGTGCATTTTTCTTCGGAGCCTTTCTGTGAGGGGCGGCTTTGTCCTCCGAGGAAGACCTGGAGAGAGGGGGAGATCCGCAGGCGGCCGGAGATGATTGATGAGAGCTTTCAGCTGGTTCAGCTCTCACTGTCCGGCTATGACATGCCCTTTGAGAATCATGGGCGGAAATATGTGCAGACTTCTCCCGGGTATGCCTTGAAGCTTGACCGGATCCTGGATACGAATAATGAGACGGGCCGGCTGATCGAGGTGTTTCAGGAGGATTCTGAGCTGTCGCGGATCCGGGTGAGGACGCGGTTTCAGTTTGTTGGGAAGCTGGGGATTGTCCGCTGCACCAATCTGGTGACGAATATCGGAGACGAGGTTCAGACGCTGGAATACCTGGCGTCTTTCAGCTATACGGGACTGGAGAAGGAGGGGCCGCGCCCGGCCCGTGAGTCAGAGATGATGCTCCGCGTTCCGGTGAACAGCTGGATGCAGGAGCTTTCGTGGCAGGAGCTGAGCTTTGCCGATGCCGGCTTTGACCTGACGCAGCCTTCCATCGCCCGCAAGTCAACCCACCTGTATTCTGTGACGAATACCGGGAACTGGTCCGCCAAGCATTTCCTTCCCATGGGCTGGCTGAAGAACTGTGCGGCGGACACCTCCCTGTTCTGGCAGATTGAGCATGACGGTTCCTGGCATTATGAGATTGGAGATACGTTTGAGCATTTCTACCTGAGCATCAGCGGCCCGACGGAAGCACAGTCCCACTGGTTCAAAAACCTGGCACCGGGGGAGAGCTTTGAGAGTGTTCCGGTGGCCGTGGGCTGCGGAAGGGGTGACTTTGACGCGGACATGGGAACCCTGACCCAATACCGCAGGAGCATCCGCAGGCCGAACCGGGACAATGAGGAGCTTCCGGTCATTTTCAATGACTATATGAACTGCCTCTACGGTGACCCGACGACGGCAAAGGAGCTGCCGATGATCGAGGAGGCGGCCAGGAGCGGATGCGAGTATTATGTGATCGATGCCGGCTGGTATGCGGATGGCGAATGGTGGGACGGTGTCGGTGAATGGAAGGAGAGCCGGAAACGGTTCCCGGAGGGGCTCAGGGCTCTGACTGATCATATCCGGTCAAAGGGCATGGTTCCGGGGCTGTGGCTGGAGCTGGAGGTCATGGGGATTCACTGCCCGCTGGCCGCAAAGGTTCCGGATGACTGGTTCTTTGTCCGGCATGGGAAACGGGTGTTTGACCGGAGCCGCTATCAGCTGGATTTCCGGAATCCGCAGGTCAGAAGCTTTGCGGACGATGTGATCGCGCGCATGGTGGAAGAATATGGTGCCGGATATATCAAGATGGATTACAATATCGAACCCGGCATTGGAACACAGCTCCATGCGGACAGCCCGGGGGATGGCCTTCTGGAGCATGAGCGTGCATTCCTGGGATGGCTGGATCATATCTATGAAAAATATCCGGATCTTGTGATCGAGAACTGTTCCAGCGGCGGCCTCCGGATGGATTATGCGCTATTGTCGCGGCACAGCATCCAGTCGATGTCCGACCAGGAGGACTTCCAGGAGTTTGCGACGATCGCGGCGAATGCGGTGACCGGGGCATGCCCGGAGCAGGCGGCGGTCTGGTCCTATCCGCTGGAGAGCGGAGACGAGGAAGAGGTCATTTTCAATATGGTAAATGCGCTTCTTCTGCGGATCCACCAGAGCGGCCATCTTGTGAACCTGACAGGCACAAGGCTGGAGCTTGTGCGGGAAGGGATACGGGCCTATAAAAAGATCCGGGGACAGATCAGAAAGGGGATTCCCTTCTGGCCGCTGGGCCTTGCGAAGAATACGGATGAATGGCTTGCGGCAGGGCTTAAGAGCAGTGCGCAGGGACTCGGAGAATGCGGCGTGTATGATGCCGTGGGCAAGGACTGTCCGGATCCCGGATTCGCGTATCTTGCGGTATGGAAGCGGAAAGACGGAGCGGATACCAAAGAGATCGACCTTGCCCGCTCGCTGCATGTCCCGGAGGGAATCAGGCTGAAGGCGGAGTGTATCTATCCCGCCGGACGGGACGGGGCAGACACAGCCAGAGTTGAAAACGGGAAGCTGATCCTGCACTATCCAGGCAAGTATATGGCGCGGCTGTACCGGATTGAGGAATATCGTATTTGAAAGAATCAGAGCCCGCAGATCACAGTTCTGCAGGCTCTGATTCTTTGTTTTTATGCGTCACACGCGCCCCATATGGCTCTCCATGATCGCCCTGACCTCATCGGAGGCCTGGACAAAGGCATCCACGATGGCGGGATCGAAGTGTGTTCCCCTTCCTTCTTTGATGATCGCCATTGCCTTTTCAAAGGGGAAGCCGTCCTTGTAGCTGCGCTTGGAGACAAGTGCGTCGAATACGTCCGCCACCGCCATGATCCGGGCGGAAAGGGGGATATCCGTTCCGGAGAGATGATCCGGATAACCGCTCCCGTTCCATTTCTCATGGTGGTAGTGCGCCAGGTTCCTGGCTTCGAACAGATACCCGGAGTTATCTTCGGAAACCATATCGATGGCGCTGGTAATGATCTGGGCACCGGCGGTTGTGTGGGTCTTCATGATCTCAAATTCCTCATCCGTCAGCTTGCCTGGCTTGTTGAGGATGGCATCCGGAACCTGGATCTTGCCCACATCATGCAGCGGCGCGGAATTGATCACATCCTGAATATAGTCTTCTGTCAGCTGGTCTTCATAGATATGCTCCCTTTTCAGCTCGCGCATGATCACGCCTGTATATGCCGCGGTCTTCCGTACATGCTCTCCTGTATTCTGGTCACGGCTTTCCACCATGTCCGCCAGCACCAGGATCATGCCGTTCTGCAGCCTGCCGATCGTATGGCTTTGCTCCTGCATCAGGGCGATGGCTTTGGCCATGCGCTCCGTTGTGAGTGCCATGTCCTTTGTGTTCTTGACGATCGCGGTATACAGGTTCTCAATCTCGTCGCCGGTGTGGATCCCGAGCCTTTCGATATTCGCAACCGCATCCCGGCGGTTTGTTTCATTTTCATAGGAGGCATGGCTGGCTGTGGCCGCCATGCTGTTAATCGGAATGATCAGCGAGTATTCAGCCATCCATATGGCAATCGCGATGATCATGATGAAGAAGCCGAAGAACAGGGAGAAAACTCTTGCGAGGAACTGGTATCCGTCCCGGGAAATATGGTTCATGTTGATGTCCACCGCCGCGTAAGCCTGGCAGACGCCCTTTTTGTCATAGATCGGGTCATAGACGGTCAACAGCCATCCATAGGTTTCGTCGGAGGTGACCGGCTCGATCCGCTCTCCTTTCAGGAGAGCAGGCAGGTAGGGTTCAAATGCCTTGTCAAAAGGGATGACGGTTCCTGGCTCTTCGCCCGGAACATCGGCGGTATCCGGGTCAAATACCACATGGCACCCATCTTCCCTGATCCGGTAGACATAGCAGTATTCAATATATTGGGAGCTTTCCATGAGGCTTTTCAGGATCAGCTCTGTCTCTTTATATCCTGGCGCGGCATCCCCCTTTTTCAGATACTCGTCTATCCTGCCGGGATCAACAGACTCTCGCACGACCTGAGCGATTCCCTTTGCGAAGGTGCTTTGCTCATCGATGGAGGAGTTGCGGAAATTGATATAGCTGATGAAGGTCACGGCAATCCCCATGATCAGGGTCGCGCTTGCCACGAGCAGGATGATCTTCCTGCGCAGCGAATGGCGTCTTTTGAAGGCCATATTCCGGGTCAGCTGTTTGATGGAGATGGGCCTCTGCTGCCATCCGCTGAACTGGAACTTCCGCTGAAGGCTTTCCGGGATCAGACGAAGGATCAAGGCGACGATCACGACGGTGATGGTTTTGTCCAGGAGGTCGATCAGCATATCGGCGCAAAACTGCGACCAGAATTTGCTGAGCGTGCTGTTCTGATAGATACTGCGCGCAAGGGGCGCGGATATTCCGCTCCCGAAGTCGAATCCATACAGCATCCATGTCAGCAAAGATCCCAGGCCGCCGCCGATCAGGGAGAAGGTAATGATAATGATGGGAAGCGTCCGGATCTTTTTATAGTAGCCTCTTGAGGCAAAATAGGTGGAGCAGATGGCGATCAGGACCGTAAGAGATCCATAGTAGGCGGTTGAGTAGTCGCCGATCGCGTTGATGGTATTGGTCAGGAAGCCTGCCGTGATCCCGGGGATAAAGCCCCCCAGCGCTGCAGCCAGGGCACTTCCGATATTATCCAGGAACAGCGGCAGGCGAAAGCCAAGCGCGATCCTGACGCCCAGGAGATTGATCAGCAGTCCGGCCAGGCCTAAAAAGAAAACCGGGCTGTAACGTGAGGTGGTTGCTTTTACGTGTTCATTCATGATTCGATACCTTAATTCACAGGGGAAACATCCATCTGCTGCGTTGGTCTGCGCTCCGCTCCGGCTTCTTCCCACGCCTTGCACAGGAATCCAGTCTGATCTTCTTACGCTGAAAGCCCATTGCTGCTTTCATTCATGGTGCTGCCATAAAACCCATGGCATGGGTGTTTCGCTGCAAATGTCATTGAGACGGTACACCGGTAACTTCGGTGGTTTTGCCGTCTTTCCTTTGCTTCACCATATCCTAGCATATGTAGAGGAAAAATAGTAGCATCGTTCCCGGCAGTCTTGTTGACGCAGGGGACGGCCGGATATCGGGATTTTTGGATGAATGAGTGTTGAGGAACCTGTTCAGCTATGTTATATTTCATATGTGCGCACCCTGATATGGTGTAGATTATTTGTGCAATATGCATGAAAATAGCTGCAATATTGTAAGGCGTGTGAATAAAATGGATATTACGGGTGAGTAAAGATGGAAAAGTATCAGTTTCCTGCAGAAATTAAGACAACTTTGGAGACATTGCCGCAGCCGTTTGCGGCTTTTCAGTATGTAGATGGGCGGATCGTTCCGCTGTTGATTTCGGAAGGGTTTTGCGAGCTGTTCGGATATCATGACCGGGAGCGGGCCTATGAAGACCTGAGCCAGGGACTTTATGGATATATTCATCCGGATGACGCGGAGCGGATTTCCAGGGCGGGAACCAGGTTTGTCGTAGAGGGCGGAAAGTATGATGTCGTCTACCGCACCAGGAACCGGGAGGCCGGGCGGTACCAGATCGTTCATGCGGCAGGAAGGCATGTTCGTCGGGATGATGGCTTTCGGATCGCGTATATCTGGTATACGGACGAGGGGTTCTATACTGAAGCAGAGGATGCGGAGAAGGGGATAAAGACCGGAAGCTTCCGTTCTTTGCTGAATAATGTCCTTCATGAGGGAAGCATCCTGAAGGCGATTCAGTATGACCATCTGACGGGCCTTCCCAGCATGACGCATTTCTTCGGGCAGGC